>NZ_LWGE01001511.1:0-12948 GCF_001635315.1 Oleiphilus sp. HI0123 | reverse complement strand
TTTGCTAGCACTTCCAATAAGTAACCTTTCTGCTAGTGACCCTTTTAATGAAATGAACGAAGCTTTTGGTGACATCGACAAAGCTTTCGAGCAAAGTGCACCCCCTAGTAAAAAACCGGAAATGTCCGAGTTTGAGAAATTCAAACTTCAAGAAACAAACGCCTTCGATAGCTATAAGAAAAAGCTGATGGAAGAGTTTGCAGAGTTTAAGAAAATATCCCAGAAAGAAACACAGCGCTATCAAAGCAAGCTCAGCAAAGTTTGGGACAAACCCGAATTATCATCTCGTAAAGTATGGGTCGAATACTCTAAAGACTTAAAGGAAAAAAAGAGCGTCGATTTTGAGAAGCAAACCATTTCAATTTCTCACACTCATGAAGGCAAGCAGCGCAACGATAAGGAATTACGAAGCTCTTTAAAGAAACTCATCACCAAGAACAAAGCAGAAGCCTTCAAAGATGACACGCTTGCTCAAGCCATCGAGAAAAAAAGCAAAGAAAAAATTACTCTACTCGAAACTGCCAAGGTAAAACCTACACCGATTCTTATTCCTAAAGCCAGTGCAGAACAAGCGCTGAGCGATAAAGAGATTGATGAAATCGTTGATCGAATGATCAAACTAGGCAAGAAAAAAGAACAAACCAATAAACAAGGTAAGAAAGTCGTAAGCGTTGAAGTTCCTATGAACGTCATCGATAAAAAGCTGGCAGAAAAAGAAAAGAAGATCGCTAGTAGCAAAACTAAAAAGCCTAAAGCGATGGCAGACTTAAGAGTCAATAAATTACCTCGTCAGGCAAAAATGTTATCGAGTGACGTGAGCAAGTTTGCGGCAAAGTCAAAAATCGAAGACGCACTGGTCTACGCCATTATTGAAACCGAATCTGCATTCAACCCGATGGCTCGCTCCCCGATTCCGGCCTATGGTCTAATGCAGATTGTTCCAAGCTCAGCAGGGCAAGACGCAACTCAACAATTATTTGGCAAGGCAAAAATACTCTCGCCTTCATATCTCTATACCTCTGACAAAAATATTGAAGTGGGTACGACCTATTTAAATATTCTGTACTATCGCTACCTTAAAGGTATCAAAAATGAGCTGAGTCGACTTTATTGTAGTATTGCCGCCTATAACACAGGCGCAGGTAATGTAGCGAAAGCCTTCACTGGGAAGCGACGTTTAAAACCTGCCTTAGCTAAAATAAACGCCCTTACACCCCAAGAAGTCTATGATCACTTAATCGAACATTTGCCTTACGAAGAAACACGAAAGTACTTAGCCAAAGTGAAAAAGCGTATTCCTAAGTACCGATAAATTAGGCCGTTTTTTTAAGGCTTTCAGCTTCGGCCAAATGAGAGAGACAAACATGGAAGAACAGCAAAGAATAAAAATCAAGCAGGAATTAAAAGAAGAGCTCAGCAAAGAACTTCAAAATACAATCGAAGATGAAGTGGAAGAAGAAGTAAAAGAACAACACATGTTCGGGGGAAGTCTCTTCTTCAGCAAATTTAAAGGCTCTTTCCTCACTTTCCTGGCCATCATTATCGCCTTGGGCGAGTACTCCGAAGCGGTGACCGTGCTAGGTGATACCGTTGAAACCATTCGTTCAGAATTTACTAACGATATCGAGTATGAAACGATATCCAAAATACATGTGGGTAATACAGTGCCTTATATGGAGGAGCTGTTAGGCAGCCCTCAGGTCTCCCGCGCTATCAATCAAGATATTAACGCTAATTATTACTACGACGAAAAGTTTTTACTCACGCTTTTTATAGATGACGAGCGCGTAACAGCCTTTACTGTTTTACCTCTTTTAGAAGACTTTCATCCTGAAGTTGCCACAACAACCAAGGGCCCATGGAATTTAGGCGAAGCCGCCTTTACCTCCTTCCCCGCCAACCCACAAACCTACGTGATCGACCATGCTAAAACTGCGAGCTATTACCTCGAAAACCTAGATCGAGGTCGAGCAGGCTTATTTGTCAGTACATATCTGGGCAAGGTTTCCTACACCGTTCGGTCGGAGTCGCCTTTACTCGTCGCTTTCTATAATCAAGAAGTACACGGCAGTGATCAGGAAGTACTTGAATCCCAAACGCAACTTAGAAACAGTGAAATGCCGAACTTTTATGGTGAAGGTGAAATTGGCTTGGAGTTGATAGAAAAAAGCATACTAACCGGGGCCGAGTTTAGTAGCTATTTTGGTCAATTCTAATATTAGAACTCTATCACCTTCGGTATCGTGCTTTTATATTCGCTCATCACCATGCCCGTCGTTGCACCAATATAAGTTGGGTCGGCTATCACGTAAGTTTTACCTGCTTGGGAAATAAGCCAATCTCCGTCGCGGGCTTCAGTCGCTACCGCCACGGCAATATGCCCTGGAAAATCCAAGCCCACGACATCCAGTTTCAGCAGATCTTGGATTAACCAAGCCAGTAGAATCGATCGATCCTCGCAGTCATTCGCTTTGTATAACAAACTTTCTTCGGCCAGCAGGTAGTTCTCTTCACCAAATTGTTCTTGGTCCAGAGCATAACTAAAGCCGGTTTGAATCATAGCTAGCAAATAGTCGATCGCATCACGTTCGCTCAAGCTCTGAAGCCGGGGTTTAAGCTGCCTTCTTAAGCTCTCTACCATGGTTGGGTTAGGCTTTGCGGTAAAATAATATTTGAGATCTATTTGAGGGTAAGCATTCAACATCAGGCCATAGCCCGCATCATACTCAAAACTAAGCTCGGTACTCGTATTGCTATCTTCAAACGAAATTTTTCGAGAAAGTATCTTAGGCGAGCTATTTAAAACCTGCTCAAAGTTGATCTCAAAGCTACGATTGCTCCGGTCATAATGTCCGGGATAAGAAAAAAGCGGGCCTTTATTTTTGGTCGAATGAACTAGGTAATAGGTCTTGTCAGATATCTGTAGGTAGGCCTTACCAAAAATAGTTTGTTTTGACGGCAGCATCAGAAAAAGGTCTCGCTTGCCATAAGCAACTTTCACGTCATAGCCTAGCTTGGTCAATATGAACCAGAGGTAACTCGTCCTTTCATTGTCATTTGAGATTTGCTTTTCAAGCACAAAGTTCAGATATAGATAGGTTCCCCAATCCCCTAGCCCTAGTATTTGTTTGCTCTCTCGGACATGAGCCAATAGCCCCTTATGGTCGGCTTGCGCCAGCACTTTCCATGTAGCAGCGAGTTTTTTATTGGTCAGTTTTGACAAGTCAGGGAAGTCAATATTACTGGCGTTCACGTCAGCTCGCTCATGGCCAAAAAACAAGGCCTCATTATCTAGAGGTAGTGAGGGTGAATAAGCCGGTGTATCGATATGTTCAGTTTTCCCAGTACTAGACAGCAAATTCTTAACCGAAGGAGCTTTAGCAGGCTTAGGTGTCGTATCTCGTACCTTTCCCTGGAATAGATCAAACTCTTCCCAATGCTGATCTAAAAAGTCAACGAATTGTCGATCATGTTCACTTAAGTAGGTATTGAAAGCCGCTTGTTCTGCTTGTTGAAATGCCTTCCATTCATCATCAAGACTGTTTGCCGCAGCAAAACCTGGCAGACAAAAAAGGGTGATAACGAAGTGTAAAACCCGAGTTTTCACAAGATGAGTACCGAGAAAAAATACTTGGCTCATGTTTCCCTACTTTTAATGGTGTTAAACAGAATTCTGTTCAGATATTATACATGTATATAGAATATACGATCAGGGACGATATAAGAAATCATAAGAACATGAAGATCGATTGGCTCTCTCTCTTTTACGGAAAAAAATTCCAAGCTTTCATCAATAGCCAGGCTGCCCACAAGTTTAGTGGCGATATAGCTCGGCAAGAGGAAGCCGTCTCTTATCTTATTGAAAAACTATCAGAAAACGATTGGGCCATGTGCCAAAAGCACAATGGACTATCCTCCCCAGAAGGCTATCTGAAAACTCTATCGGCAAATTTAATGGTTGAGTATGGCAGAAAAGTATTCGGTCGAAAACGCCCGCCGGAATGGTTGAAGCGAGAGGGCTCATTTTGGGAGCAGATTTGGAATGACCTTTGTTTAAAGCGTGAAGGCGCAGAGTTTATCATTGATAAAGCCTGTAAAAATGGCGAGCGCGAGCCCTCATCAATCAAAAATATTATCCGTACCATCAAGGTCAAAATCCCCTGGTGTGGCGTCAGTAATCGTCCCGAATCTATTGACGACGACGAATATGGCGCTGATAGTTATGTTTATGAAAACGATAGCTTTGACGGCAATGGCATTGATGAGCACTATAAAAAAAATAACTACAACCAGATCCTCTCTCTGGTTCAATTGATCCTGACAGGCAATGAAGAAAGCGAGCAAAACACTATTACCGCGCTGGATAAGGACATTGTCAGCGCAGTTCATGCCATACAGCTCTCAGCAGAAGAGCGTCTAATGTTACGTATGCACTATATTGACGGCTATAGTCACAGTGCCATTGCGAGAAGACTAGATGTCGCAAAGCACATTCCTGTCCGTCAGAATAAAAAAACCCTCGAAAGATTATTAGCGATACTTAATAGTCTCGGGTTAGATTTTGAACCTATTGGCTGAGAGTATTCACGGTGAATGAGATAGAAGAAAAGAAAAGTCGTCTAGATCACGCGCTCGCTCAACTGATCGTTCATGCGCCAGATGGCGCGAAACAGGCCCTAGGCCCTGAAGCTTCGTTAGAAGAGTTGGCTGCGCTAGCTGAAGGTAAGCTAAGCAAGACTAGAAAGCATCAAATCTATGGGCAATTCGAGAATAACCAAAATTTGTATGAAACCTGGCTCGCAATGGATGTGCCTCAAGAACAAATGAGCAGCGAAAAAGCTGAGTCCCAAGCGACTCGCCCATCACGCATAGAGATGTTAACAGCATGGTTTGCTGAGTTATTTTCCTGGCAAGGCGCTTTAACCGCGAGTATGGGTATATTTGTTGGTGCCATTGGTATGCTCATTTCCCACTCTTCCCTGGAAAAGAGCCCTGTAGAAAACTCTACAAACCAATTAGCGATTAATGCCCCGCTAGACTCGCCTCAAAAAGCCAAGCAAGGCGATGCCCAACAAGTCGCTCTGCTAGGCAAAATTAAGTGCTACGCTGTCGAGCCAAAAGAGCTGAGTGAGTTTTGTGTATCAAATACGCTGAATACCCAGCATTGGCTCCATAGCAACGAGGGAGGTCTTCTCAAAGCCATTCCTTCTCCATATAATGTTGGCAGTCTTATGGACGTAAGAGTTACTACTAACAAAATTGCTTTGATATCCTCCAATGATGAGTCAAATGTCGATCTGATCATTGCGTCATATCAATTTAATAATGAAATGATTAGCTACGAGACTATCTATCAATATAGCAATAGAAAAGACCGTTCAGAGCATCTTGCTTCGGCAATAGAAATAAAGCAGCTAACTCAGAACAAGCTTACGTTCAAAGTTTTACGTAAAGATGGCCAGCTCGTAACAGAAACTTATAACTTTTAGCTCAATACAAGTGAACCAAGGCATGCAATTAAATTCTGGCAAAATATCTATAAACCGACATCAGCTGACCTTCATTGCTCTGCTTTTAAGCATCGCATTTCCAATGGCTAGTTGGGCTGACGACAGTATTCCCTCCTGGGTAAAAAGACCACCAGCTGACGACAGCCAATTTATGTATGGTGTCGGTGAAGGCGATAATTTAGACAGCGCCAAGCAAAGCGCTTTAAAGGATATTGCAGGAAAGCTTTCGACCAATGTTAGCAGTGAGTCCGAAAACCGAGATTATTTATCCAACGGTGTGAGTGAAAGCTCCTTTAGTCAAAAGGTAAATACCCGCATTCAAGACGTAAAACTATCAGGTTTTGATGTCCGTGAAAGCCTGAAGCGGGCTAACAAGCATTACGTATTGCTTGCGATGAAACGCAGCACCTTTGTAGCCGATAAGGTTAATCAGTTAAATGAAGTGAACAACAGCATCGACGCCGAATTACAGGGCCTTAGTGGTAAAAACAAACTACTCCAACTATTGGCCTACAATCAGGCAAATACATACGCAATTCAAGGACGCGAGCTTGTTAGTCTGATCCATGCAGCCGACCCTAGCCAAAATAAGCAGGGTGACCTGGATCGTTACCGAAGCTTTGTTCAAAAAGAGAAAGCATTGCTCGAACAAACAAAATTTTCTTTAAACTCAGACGCTTCACTCAAACCTCTTGTCCGTCATATTAAAAAGATTATGCAAACTAATGGCTTTCAAGTTACTAGCCCGATGAGGGCTGACAGCATCATTGAGTTAGAAGGAAGCATAAAAGAGAAAGAAATATTCTCAACCAAGATGGTTAATATCGATTTAGAGATTTTGGTCAAAACCGATAGTGAACAGTTGGTCAGCAGTAATAGCTACCAACTCAAAGGCTCTTCTGTCAGCAGTTTCGACTCAAGCAGAGATAAAGCAATGCAGCAAATTGCTAACGAGGTGAAGAGCAAAATAGATGTCTATCGTATGCTTGGCTTGGTTAACTAGAAATCAGACCGGAATTTAGAAAGTACTAATTAATAGGAATAGGCTTTGGCCTAAAAACAAAATAATGGAGAGTTCAATGAAAAAAGCTACCTTACTATTAGGTTCAATCAGTGTGCTTCTATCTGGCTGTGCTGGAATGATGGGGCCAAAGCAAGTGGACCTCAGTGAATACAATCGAGCGCCATTAATGCAGGCAAAAATCTTACCTTCTAAAGAAGAGTTTGGCGGCGGTAAAACAAAAGTGGTCGTTTTTAATTTAGATGATAGCAATGTAGCCTTAGCCAAAAGCGCTAAAGCCGGCTATAGCTTTGCCAAAGCACTGGAAGACAAGATCTCTGTTACGGGAGCCGAAGTAGTTGACCGCTCTATCGCTCAGAAACTCCAACAGGAAATTGAATTGGCGGAAATGCATGGAAGCTCAGGTTATGCAGGGCCAAATGTTGCGAGTTATGCTGTAACCGGTGAAGTAAGCGCTGCAAATGTAGGCGCTGTCTATAACAAAGCTGAGCGCTGGCAAGACAAAAAAGGTCAATGGCATCAGCGCTCAGCGAGCTGCCGTTATTCCGCACAAGCAAAAGCGAATTTGCGTATCTACAAAATGCCAGAGTTAAAGCTACTTAGCTCAATCTCGGTTGATGGGGATGTCAGTGACTCACAAGATACTTATGGCAGCCACTGCCCTATTTCAAAACAGTCGCAAGAAGGCATGATTCAACAAGCAGCTCTGGATGCAATCGAAAATTTTGATGTCGAGATACAAAACCAGTTTGCACCCAAAGCCTATGTCGTTGAGCGCTTGAGCAATGGCGAGGAAAGTATATTTAAGCTGTCTCAAGGCAGCATGCAAGGCTTCAAACCTGAGTCTCTAGTGACCATTTACCGAGCCATGGAAGTTAAAAACCCAATAACGGGTGAGACCTCAATGGAAGAGTATCCTATTTCAAAAGGCGTCGTGACCGCTCAAGCCGCTGAAAACTATGCTTGGGTTGCGCTGGATGATAGCGAAAAAGACAATGCGATCAAATTAGGCCACTATGCAAAAGTAAAGTATGAGCGATCTCTGTTTTCAACTATAGGGAAGATGGTTGATTCTGCATTGCCTTAATGGTGATTATCGTTGCGGGTCTTCTGTTCTGTAGCGCTGCTGCCCATGCAGGATTAATCTTCGTGAAAGAAGGCGGACTCGTATTTATTAAAATGTTTAATATTGATAGTAGCAGCTCTTATATAGTGACCTATCAAAATGGTATTCAATGAGAGGCCGCAGGTAATGGGGGAGGCTTTTGTTCGTACAATAGTGTAATTCATTAGCCTTGCTTCTCAACAGGTATTCTGAGGGTGAATAGCAAAAAGGTAACCAAGGAAATCGTTTATGAAATATCGAATTTTAGTATTACTTATCGCTTTTTTACCAGCTTGTAGCACCCTCGCCCCCGTACCTCTTCAACTCGTCTCCCTTGAAGAGCTCGCTCAACTTGAACAAGAGCAAGCCGCTCAAGTAGCTGGCATAAATCACGCACAGCCTGGCCAGCTATTCCTGAACCAGCCTCAACAAGCTGAAAGTTATGCGAACCAAAGGTCCGTTACTGAAAAAGGCCCTGAGATCAAAATTCTGCAGCCACTTTTAAGCTCACCGTAACAAATCCGCTTTCAGTACACGTCGAATTTGCCAGTCGCCAGCCTAACGCTACGGTGAATATGAAGTCCCTTAAGCTCACCTACAAAAAGTTCTGGGGAATCGATCTGACTGACCGCATCGTTGATTATATCGAAGGAGAGAGTATTAACGCTCCTGAAGTCGAGCTACCTGCTGGGCAGCATACTCTAGAGATCTATATCGAAGATGATCAGGAGAATCAGAGTACCAAGTTGATCACCGTTGAGATTGCCGAAAGCTAAACATACTAGCTACGAGGCTTTTGGAAAAGCCGGAATCTTACGTTCTCCAAATTTTGTATCGCCCCTTGAAATTAACACTGAGTAATTTCAAATTTATTTTAATTCATTTCCAATTCTTGTCCTTCCTTAAAAAGTGAACATAAGAAGTGCCATCGGTACTCATTATTACTGTTTGCTAATAAGCACTTTTGCCTACTTAGCGAACCAATAACTTTTAAAGGATTTACACATGAACTTCAAAAAACAAATTATTGCTGGTGCTTTCTCATTAATGGCAATGGGCGCGGTAGCCGAAGAGTCTGGTATAGGAAATGATATCAATACAAGCAATATATATGTCGGTGGCGGTTTGGGTATGAACTCACTTAGCGGCTTTGATGATGCAATGGGCTTTCAAGTTTTTGGCGGCTATCGCTTCGATGATAACTTGATAAAAGTAGACAAAGTTAAACTAGCAGTTGAAGCCGGCTATATGACATCGGGTGATTTTGACTTCCGCTTTGGCGGCTCAGTTTCTGCTGATGGTATTTGGGCTGCAACGGTTGCAGACTATGCGGTAAATGAGCAAGTGAGCGGACTTTTAAGGCTTGGCCTTGATTTTGGCGATGACGATGGTTTGTTAATGGGCTTTGGCGGTGAGTATCGCGTTGACCATAACATTGCGGTTCGCGGTGAATACGTTATCAGAGATAATGTTAACAGCTTGCAGGTAAACATTGTTTACGGCTTATAATACCCTACCAATATAAGGCCAGATTAGTTTATCTGGCCTTATTCCTCTCCAGAATATTCATCAACCCTGTCGGCAGAGGACGCTATGCCTCGCTCACAGGCTACGATCTAAGCTTCTACCAAACTCTGCATTGACTAGGCTCAGGATCGTCTGCCTAAGGAAAATTCAATACTAGCGCTTAAGCCCTCTGAACACAGAAAAAGCAGCTGCAAATTTTTCTTAAAAAACTTTTACCTTTTACGTTTCATTTCAGCCAAGCGTCCATCACATATTATTGAACAGTTAATCAAACGGATACGCTTGGCTTAATTGAATTAACAAAAAATGAAAAAGGATGACGATCATGAGTACACAACAAACAACCAAGAAAAAGAAACTAATAACAGCGATAGCACTGGCGACTACAGTTGGCCTTACTGGCTGTATTGACGAAGGTGATGACGGATCAAACAGTCTTGCTAGCATTGTTGATCTGCCTCCTGGTGACCTGTGTACCAATGGTGGCAAGCAAATCCAGACCGGCCTCGATTCTAATAATAACGATACCCTGGACGCTGATGAAATTACGCAGACAACAGAAGTCTGTAATGGAGAGACAGGCGACACTGGTGAAGACGGCGTTACCGGCTTCAATAGTTTAATTGCCATGAACAATGTTGCTGCAGATGACTTAAGTTGTGAGTTTGGTGGTTTGCTTATTCGTTCTGGTCTGGATTTGAATCGTAATAGTATCTTGGACACCGACGAGATAGAGAACAACCAATACCTTTGTAACCAGGATGAAGGGTCTTCCATAGCTGCCATTATCGCGAGCCTAACAGCCTCACCAACGACTATCGAAACTCTAGAAACTACAACTTTAACCGTTACACCGACTAGCTCTGAAGACACGATTGTTTCTTATGTTTGGCGTAATGACGACGGAGATGTAATTGACTCATCGTCAAATAGGGTTGACGTGACAGAAGCTGATGCCGGAACGTATCAATATACAGTCGAGCTAACTAACGTTGATGGTATTGTTCAATCTCGATCAGTCAATATCTTAGTAACAGAGCAGCTTGAAGCCGTACAAGTTTCATCCGTGTCTACTTCGACTAGACAAGTATTTTTGCCACAAGGGTTTGATGTTGCTAGTAGTTCACCTAGTGGTGACTTTGACGGATCTATCGTAACAGCATCTCCCGAGACGGTTAGCCCGGCCTCTTTCCGAAGCTTGCGCTCTACCGCTACGCAAGTAGATGTTGCTGGCTTTATCGCCGAAAGACCCGCATTCAGCGCAGGTACGGATTCTGCTTCGGTCATGACATCGCTTTCAAATACAGTCGCTACAGAGTCGGATATTAGTTTAAGTAATGTATCAACCTCTTCACCCAACTTGAACGACGACGTTACTAGCGCCGTTTATCGCTTAAGCTTATCAAGTGCCTCAACACCAACCGAGCTAAACAATCGGCTCATTATATTGTTGGGCGTAAACCAACTCGGTGGAACTATTCAGGACTTGCCTGCCCCCTTATCTGGCGACGTACCTGCAAGCGAGTACCAGTTGAATATGAGTGTTACTTATTTCAATAACTCCGACATGCTGTTAACTGCAACTGTTGTCGCTTTAGATAACCTGGAAAGTTACTCAACTCAGGTATCAGGTCTGAATGATGGAACCAATGTTGCGGAATCGGGTGCAAGTATCGACGTAACAAGCGACAGCTATAACGCACAGGCAGAAACCTCTGCGCTTGCAGACTTTCTATTCGTTATCGACAACTCTGGAAGCATGAGCGACGAGCAGAATGCTATTAGTCAGGCTGCAACCGATTTTTCTACAGTAATGAGCGCGTCTGGCCTAGACTTCCAAATAGGCACTATCACCACAGACAATGCAAGCTTACGTGGCAATGGCTTTACCTCGGATCTAGCTCAATTTCAGATCGATGTTGTCGCAGGAACTTATGGAAGTGGCATCGAGACAGGTATTTATTACTCTGAAAATGCTTTGCTTTCGACAGCAGAGGGTGATGCTTCTGACGGTACTGTTACAACAGCTGGTTACCCTAGACCTGGAGCAACTCTTTCTGTTGTGCTCTTGAGTGATGAGCCAAGTCAATATACGTCAAACAGCGCCACTGCATTCGATGTAAGCAATAACTTATTCGTTGATAGAGGAATCAGATTCTATTCCATTGTTGACCAAAATTACCCTGGTCAGTATATCGAGCTGAGCACCTCAACCTTTGGTAGTCACGCGAGTATATCTGACTTAAGTGCTTTTCCAGCGATTATGAGCACCATCGCAACAAACGCTGGTGCAGCTAGTAGTATTTATGAACTAAATCACCAACCTATTAGCAGCACTATACGTGTACTTGTCGACGGTGTTGACGTCGCTAAAGACAGTTCAAACGGCTGGGAATATAACTCAACAAGTAACCGAATACTATTTAGTGGCACTGCGATTCCAAGTGAAGGTGCTGAGGTAGAAATTATTTATGATTACTACCTTTCTGAATAATAGCTAAATTGTAAAACAAGGAGAGAAGCTAGTGGTATTCGCTAGCTTCTCTTTCTGGCTTTCACGTCTATCTCACCTTTACTATTTCAGCTATTTTGACCAGGCACTAGCTGTCCCACCCGATCAATATGCTCCTTAAGCGCGTCATTTTCTAACAAACTATAAGCAACAACATCAAAGAACAAAGGAATTTTGGTTTCTTCGTTCAACTGATATTGAATATGACTGACTGTTGAATAGTCTAGGTCACCATAGAGAGCAATATCGACATCAGAACCTTTATGAAAATTCCCCTTAACGCGGGAACCAAAAATGACGGCTTTTTCAACGCTAGGCACAGCATAAACTATGCCTGCAATGACTTGAACATAGTCAGGGCTCAGTCCAAAAGGCTGACCTTTAAAGGTAGGTCGCACTGGCACTCATAAATCTAATTGCCNCAAAATTATATGTCTAAGCTACATGATCACATCATAGTCAATAATGACAGGTGCGTGATCCGAGAAGCGCGTGTCCATATCAATAAAACCATCTTCGATAACATTACGCATCATCTGGGTCGAGATTTGATAGTCTGTTCTCCAGCCAGCATTCTTTCGCCAACCTTTCGCCCACTCTGGCCACCAGGTATATTGATTTTTCTCAACATTTATATGACGAAATGCATCAACATAACCAAAGTCATCGAAAACCGTATCGAACCAGTCTCGCTCATGCGCTTTAAAGCCACTCACGTCCATCTCATGGTATTTTTTGCTCGCATCTGTCACCAAATGCGCGGAATTGAAACTGCCCGCAAAAATGAACTGACGACGCTTACGGAGAGTTTTTTCCAGATGGCTTTGAAACGCGTCCTGGAATTTATCCTTTGCTTCCTGGTTCTCAGGCTTGCCTAATGCATTGGGTACAAGCATTGAAGCAACACTAACATTTTCAAAGTCAGCCTGAATAAAGCGCCCTTCACGATCTGCTGGCTCATAAGCAAAGCCATACATAATTGCCTTGGGGAAGTGGCGAGTATAAATACCCACGCCGCCATCTTCAGGGTTTTCAGCATCTATAAAATAAGCCTGATAACCTTCGGGGTGGAAGATTTCGTCATCGAAATCATAAACTTTGCCTTGCAGATCCTGGACACATACCACATCGGCATCGATCTCACGCATCCAATCAAAAAAACCATTTTCTGCAGCTCTCTTCAATCCATTTACGTTAATTGATACTACTCGCATAACTGCCTCATAATTAATTTGCGTGGTATGATACTTAATTCACATTTTTTGAAAAGAAA
>NZ_LWGE01001510.1:0-1229 GCF_001635315.1 Oleiphilus sp. HI0123 | reverse complement strand
CCTTGCTTTATCTCAGGAAATTGTCGGTATAAGTCTGCCATCCAGGGACTAATTGCCTGATCTAATTCATCGAGGAAGGCTTGATTGTAGGGAATCCACTTCATTTTAGAGGTGGAACCACTCGTGGGCTGATAACGCTCGCACTTGATGTTGCTTAAAACATTTTCTCGGCCGGCTTGCTGGCGCTCTATTTGCTCGTGCCAAACATCATAATCGCTAATTGGCAATGTTTGGAACTCGGAGAGGCTGCTATTTTCCCTAAGGTGATACTTGGCTGCGGATTCAGTTCCTGAAACGCTTTCTAGTATTCCCTGAAGAATCGATAATTGCGACTCTTCTACTGAACGACAAGCGCTGCGGAATCTTGCGCCACCCTTGTTGGATAGCGCGTGTGACGCAACATGCAAACCTTTCGAAGCAAGCGAGCCGAGAAATGACATTAAGATAGCTCCAAATTCTGTGAATCAGCTCTTTGGCGCAAATCATCACCCAGCTCTTTGCTGACCTGACCTGCTTTTTGACGAAGACTCTGCCGACTCTGTTTTTTCTTGAAAGGAATCATATTACGCTGCATGAAATCGAGTAACATACTTATAGTTACTTCGCCCGCGCAAGGTAGTTCAGTACCTTTCTCCCACGTTGGGTTAAGTTTTGCGAAGTGGTCGATATCACGGTTTTCATCTCTCATTTCTGGCGTAATGCAGGCAACACCTTCCTTGAGGTTTTGATATTCGTCACCAAAATCGAGTAAGCGGCTTTTTGAACAGTAAGCGCTCGGATAAAGCTTGTTACAGTATTCATCAACAATACTCTCTAGCTTCGGGTTATGATGTTGATGACAGGGATAAAATTGGTGAAAGTTGTTCGTCATCAATAAGTAGGTTTTATAGCCCTTAGAAATTAGTAGCCAGAACACATGCTTTCTAGGGTTCTTGAGTTTTGTCGAAAATAACTTTATTGCGAAAGCTTTTTGAAGTGATTTATCTCCCCAATACGCCTTATCAACGACGGTATCACCACTGAATATACCGATAGCTTTTTCATTACCATGATCTAGCTCTAATTCGGTCCATGTTGAGAAACCGATAATTCGTTTGCTTAGTTTATCCTCAAGTATAAAAACTCCCGTTTTATTGCCCATATCTGTCGCAAACGTTTCAAACTCGGCGTTATTGTAATACTGGACAAATAACTTATGCATTTCGATAAGTTGAGGAACAGAAATATTC
>NZ_LWGE01001509.1:0-6901 GCF_001635315.1 Oleiphilus sp. HI0123 | reverse complement strand
TTTCTGCAAACCTCTTGTCCTAAGTTCTACAGTTGCTTAAAAGAATCCCGATAGAGTAGGAATTTATGAAAAAAACACTTTGGATCGTCAGTTTGCTTAGTATTATTACCTATCTGAGCGCAATCACCCAAGCAGCACAAGAGCCTGGGGCATCCACCATGAGTAAAGGCGCCATTGTCTCAGCGAGCGACACGGCGATTTTTGCCGGCGGCTGCTTCTGGTGTACCGAAGCAGACTTTGAAAAGCATAAAGGAGTACTTTCCGCCACGTCGGGCTATATCGGAGGTAGTGAACAGTCACCCGCATACAAGCAAGTAGCCTCAGGCAAAACCGGCCATGTCGAAGCGGTTCTAGTAAAATTTGACCCTAAAGTCACAAATTATCAGTCCCTACTTGATGTTTACTGGAAACATATTAACCCAACAGACTCTGACGGACAGTTTGTTGATAGAGGAAAGCAATATAGACCCGTAATCTTCTATTTGGACCGTGAGCAAATGAACTTAGCTGCTTCTTCTAAAGCATCCCTTCAGAGCAGCGGCATATTTGATAAACCCATTACGACAGAAATTATAGAAGCTGGTAAGTTCTGGCCTGCCGAAGACTACCATCAGGACTACTTCAAAAGAAACCCAATAAGATATAAATATTACCGCTACAATTCAGGTAGAGATCAGTATCTGGAAACAGTTTGGACAAAGGAAAATCTTGAGAGGAAAGCTATGAGCGAAAACAAACAGACTAATCAATACAGCAAACCAAGCGATACCAAGATACGTGAGAAGCTCAGCGACCTTCAATACAAAGTTACCCAAAAAGAAGGGACGGAAAGATCATTCGATAACGAGTACTGGGATGAGAAACGTGAAGGTATCTATGTCGATATCGTCAGTGGAGAACCCCTATTCTCATCGAGAGATAAGTTTGATTCTGGCACAGGATGGCCGAGCTTTACTAAACCGTTAATAGAAGAATATATAGTTGAAAAGAAAGATTTTCGTTTATTTATGTCTCGCACCGAGGTTCGTAGTAAATTTGCAGACTCACATCTTGGGCATGTCTTTGATGATGGCCCAGCGCCAACTGGTTTAAGATACTGTATTAATTCCGCCGCGTTGGAATTCATTCCCAAGCAGCAACTTAGTAGCCGGGGTTACGAGCAGTTTCTAGATCAGTTTTAAACGAACGATATATTTTCTTTCAGGGTGCTGTCTGTGTAATATAAGTAAAATTACTTTACTTAAACATTTGCGCCCTGAAACTTTAATGAGTTTAATTTCACGCCTCGTCAGCATTAACTACCCCGTTACCCTCTGCTTACTGTCTATTATTTGGGCAAGCATATGGTTCTATCACAGTCCCAAAAATATGCTACCCAAGATTGAAAACAAGGCCGATAGCAGTCTGTCCGTCCCGCTTCCTGACTTTTCAGTTATTCAGAATATAAGTGAGAAGAAGCAGTCTTTTTTTGAATATTTATTGCCAATGGTTAAGGACGAAAACCTTCACATACTTCGCCTCAGAACTGCAATACAAGCTATGAGCACTTCCATAAAAAAAAATGGTGCCGCCAGCCTGAACCAATACGACAGAAATTGGCTTAAAGCGCTTGCAATGAAATACAAGGTTGTGCCAACTACCAACCCAAGTCAGACACTTGGCAGACTGCTAGAGCGTGTTGATACCGTCCCTGCTTCTATGGTACTGGCACAAGCGGCCATTGAGTCTGGCTGGGGGACCAGTCGTTTCGCTAAGCAAGGAAACAACCTATTTGGCCACTGGTGCTTTAAAAAAGGATGCGGTCTTGTACCTAAATTCAGGAATGAGAACCAACAACATGAGGTAGCTCAATTCGAGACTATAAATGAATCCATCAGGGCCTATCTGATGAACCTAAATAGCTTCTCGGCATATGATGAATTCAGGAAACTACGCGCTAAGTTCAGCAGCACAAGCAAGCAAGACATGAGCAGCCTAGATCTACTGCCCGGACTTTCCCCTTACTCCGAACAAGCTGAGCGTTATATTGAGAAAGTTCGCATCATGATCGAAAGCAATAACCTCACTCAATATGACCTAGCCGGCTAATAAGGGTTAGCATTATTCAGAAATATCACGAATGATGTTATCCAGATCTCATCGTTTAAATTCAATAAGATATAGAATACAGAAATATTCAAGGACTCAGCATTCTCTGAACGCTTGGAAATTAAGTAATTAATCACACATGGAACTACCCAGGTAATTTATCACTATGGAATTCAACTCTCGTAAACTCTTATCATTGGCTGCAATAACACTGTCTTTGGTGCTTTGCTCGTCCGCAACTCAAGCAAGGGTACAAGAGCCGGTTCCAGTCTATGAAGACCATCTTTCTATCGGCCCCGGCATTACATTTGGGTCGGCACCCTATATAGGACATGATGGCACCTACTCCTTTTTACCGACTTTCAGTTTTCAGTGGGGAAATTTGTTCGGCTATAACAATCATGATGAGCCACTAGTTGGCTTCGAGTTATTCAGGCATAAGCGTATTATGTTTGGCCTTGCGGTAACATCGGGACGAACATTTTTGGATCTTGAGAATATTAGCGCTGATATGGAAGAGTTGTACTGGGGCATTGATGAAAATAGGGATAGGTCTATTGAGGCTGGCTTTATCTTCCGTTTCTTTTCCCGTGTTGGACTTGTTGAGATTAAGGCTTTTCACGATGTCATCAGCACCTATTCTGGCCCACGATCTTCAATTAGCTGGTCTCGTCCTTTCCCAGACACTGGGAATTGGACAATCACACCTCGCATGTTTATTAAGCATTATGGTACGAAATACAACTCATACTATTATCAAGTAACCGAAGCTGAAAATAGGTTAGCGGAAGAGGATGTTATTGAAAAATATGGTGCTGGCGAAGATGACGCCAATATCGATTATTATCAAACTATTACCAGACCTCAATATGAGCCTGGAAATAGTGGACATGTCGGGTTCGACCTTACCGTCGAATACAGCATATCTGACAAACTAACCGCGACGGGCTACCTTGCCATAGAGAAATTTTCAGGCGAAATAGAAACCAGCCCCTTAATAGAAGATAAAGAACTGATTCTAGGTAATATCGGCCTGCGATACAATTTTTAACCTGCTCCTTCTTTTGGCAGCGCACCTCAATCACATTGCGCTGCCAACCCTCACCCAAGTTAAACCTGTTGCACCTAAATTTCATTTAAGACAAAAGCCATTTTACTCTTTGTAAAACCGTTTATAATACAGACATAATTAGTGGTATCGTTTGTATCACCCACTCCCAAGCCCTTATAACCCCGCTTTACTAGGTAGGTGTAAATGTCTGATATTAATGAAACTGCGATTAGCAGCTTAAACGAAGCGTCCTCCGCTATTTCAAATCTCGCAAACTCTCTTGATAACAGTTTTTCATCTGCCATATCATTGATAATGAAATCTGAAGGACGCCTAATAGTTTCAGGCATGGGGAAATCCGGCCATATTGGCAAAAAAGTCGCAGCTACACTCGCTTCTACCGGCACACCTAGTTTTTTTATTCACCCCGCCGAAGCATTTCATGGTGACTTAGGGATGATCCGCCCTAGCGATATCATCTTGCTTATCTCGAATAGCGGCGAAACCGAAGAAGTGATCAAACTCATCCCTAGCCTTCGGCGCTTCGGAAACAAAATTATTTCTATTGCTAACGCCCCTGATAGCACGCTAGCAAAAAATTCAGACGTCTACTTGAATATTTTTGTCGAAAAGGAGTCATGCCCAAATAATTTGGCTCCTACCACATCGACAACGGTGACACTAGCTTTGGGCGACGCACTTGCTGTTTCACTAATGAAAGAAAGAAACTTTCAACCTGAGCACTTTGCAGCCTTTCACCCTGGAGGAAGCTTGGGTAGACAGCTACTGACCAAGGTGCGTGACGAAATGCTTGCTCAAGACCTACCTTTTGTAAGCCCTGAAACACCTGTTGATGAAGTTATCATTACAATGACTCAATCGCTTCAGGGTATTGCAGTTGTTATCGATGAAAACAAAGCGCTTCTTGGCGTAATCACTGATGGAGACTTGCGCCGTTCTTTGGTAAAAGGTGGTGACATTCACACCCAAAAAGCAAAAGATATAATGACCACAGACCCAATAACCATTGACGAGGGAGAAATGCTCTTTACGGCCGAAACGATCATGAAGGAAAACAGCATTACAAAATTACTGGTTATTGACGGCAAAGAAGCTGTTAGCGGCATACTCTCAATATAAGCCCTCTAAAACACTGAGTTTATTTTACCAAAAACAAAGGTTGTCCTGCTGTTTTGGTTGTGGCAACCACCTTATTTCCCTCAAGCGCAATCGTGCTTCCATATTCAACAACTTCAGGACTGCTTAATTCTAGAAGTTTAGACCAGGTCTTATCTTCATGATCCCGAGCATAGATGTAAGTGATACCCTTATCTTCAGCTCCTCCTTCATCGAACAGTGAGTGCGAGACAATCAGGTCGTTATCATATAGCGCCACTGCATTGCCAAAGCTCGAAAACGGTTCATTTACGGGAGCTTTTATATAGAGGTCCTGAGAAAAGTTTCCACTGGCAGCATCTCTTTTAAATACGTAAACGGCTCCAGAATCGCTTGAATCGTTATTCGACATATCGCGATTGAACCCTGTACTTGCGCCGTCCTCATGGGATGCAGAAACAACCAGATAGTTTTCATTCGAAGCAATTGAGCTACCAAATAGATCACCAGAATCTGCATTCGATGCCTTTATAATTGAACTCAATTCGTGAAATCCCACCTGATTACTATTTATAGCGCTAAAAGCAAACACAGCGCCGGAATTTGACCTACTTAGTACAGGCTCATATGACTCTGGCGAGGGCGAATTATTTATCACACGGTCATTACTTTGTTCATAAGGAGCTGATACAAATACTTGGCCGTCAGGTGTTAAAGAAATAGCACTACCAAAGCGATCTCCCGCAACGGGTTCTAAAGCTTTTAACGTCTCGATATATTGCAAGAAATTGCCCTGACTGAGATTCAGCGAATACATATAAACTGCACCTGAGTTAATGGCTTGCGTGTCGGAAAAGATGCCATTCAGGCTATCTTCTTTTGGTGCAGCAATAGCTAGGCTATGACCAATATACTGCCCAGATGAACTTAACCGAGCGCTTAACGCAATTTGCTCACCAAACCCTTTGTCGAAACCGGAGGCACCTCGAACATTTTCCTTTGCTTTGATATAAGAGTGAAGTGCCCAACTTCCATCTCGCTGCAGCACATAAAGGTAGACTGCGCCAGATTCAGGAGAAAGATTGCTAGCGCTGGCATTTTCAAGTTCTTGAGAGAGCGCACTTGAATAGTCCCCTTCTGCAGTATAGTTAGTGTACACATCTTGCGCAGAGCTATCTTCACCAGGGGCAGAAACTACCAATAGTTCGCCGTCCACAAACACAGATTGACCAAATTTATCGCCTGGCTCAGCATTTGGAGCCTTCAACATCCAGACTAACTCCCAAGAATCGTTTGCATTTCTTTCATAGATATAAACAGCGCCAGAGTCCTCTGAGAATTCATTGACAATCGAGCCGTCAAGGTCATTCTGTATCTGAAGAGCAGTAAATTCACCGGCTGAAGAACTATCTTCCTTTGGCGAACCAAGTACCAAATAATCACCTGATAGTGAAAGATTATTCGATTCAAGTGAATTTTCATCAAACAGAGCTAGAGGATTACCAAAGTCGGTAATTTCAAGCTCATCAGCTTCATCTCGAAATATTACGAAATTATAAGTTAAAACCTGTTCTACATTCCGCCGCATTCCTTGGAGCTCTAATACAGCGTTCTGTGTTTCTTTGGTACTTTCGCCCCCGTCATCTAGCAGTACGAGATTTCGTAACCTCTCGTCTAATTCGCACTCAAGCCCTGAATACGGCATCTGTAAGGACGCCGTAACTTCTAACGAAATCTCGTTTTTGCCAGGTTTAAGAGTAATATCGACTAACGAAGTGTTTTCTGAAAGATCAACATCAAACTGCCTCGTGTCATTATTATGAGAATGCTCAACGATTACACCAAATTCGCGAACCTCAATAGCCGCCTGATCAAGCCTTTCAAACTGAAGTGTAGAAAGTACAGTTTCACCGAGAGAATCTGCTTGAGTTAACTCAGGCAAAACGTTTGGAGCGAAGAACTGTTCAACCTGAACAAAGCCTAGCGTAGTAATGTCTGACAAATGCTCTAAATTAAACTGATAATCAAACTGCCTATAATCAAAGCTAAATGGAAGACCAGAAAACGATACACTATCGAGCAACACTGGTGTCTCGTAAGGAGAATCTTCCAAACAATAAGGACTAGGCTCGGGTTCAACTTCGGCGGGAATTATCAAATCATCCTGCCTACCACAAGCAATTAAAATGAAACTTAGAGATATGACAGATAAAGTTTTATAAGAGCGGGCGAGCATGAATATTTTAGTCCTTTAGATGCGCGGCTATGATCGAACTATTGAGAAGAAAGAATACAAACCCTTTAGGCAATGACGGTAATTATACGTGTATATCAAAGCAACAATCATGATATTGAACACATTTCTTTAAAGATTTATCAAACAACTAATAAAAATTAGTGACTTAGAGTGTGTTAAACTTGGTTTAATTAACCGTACATTCCAAATTTCTTCTTTTCGACCCTTATGATTAACAACTCAGAACAATCACAGAAAAATAGTTCACCAGCTATTGAGCCTAGCCGCAAGTTTTCAGTCGCCCCGATGATGGATTGGACTGATCGCCACTATCGCTATATGGCACGCCTACTTTCAAAACATACCCTTCTTTATACCGAAATGGTGACTACTGGCGCAATTATCCATGG
>NZ_LWGE01001508.1:0-1588 GCF_001635315.1 Oleiphilus sp. HI0123 | reverse complement strand
ACATAGGCGTTGCGATCAAAGTAAGGTCTTCAGATGTTATATTATATAAACCTATAGCTGCTTGAGCCCTAAGCAGCTTTGTCTCTTGCGATAGAACTATCGGTTTTGGGTCACCTGTAGACCCTGAGGTCATTGTCAATATATAGGGCTGCTCTTCAGTTGATCTGCGTGATTGCAACGGATTTTTTTCTATCGATGTTTTTATTAAAGATGCATAAGCATGTGTTCCTGGACTTTCACCACCTACCGATACTAGAAGTGCGTCTTCACTCAATATTTGCTCAAACAAACCCTTTAGATCAGGTATTAGTGCATGCCAAATAATAGCGTGTTTAACATCAGCCGCCTGCATTGAGCGCTGCAAAGCTTCCGTGCCCAAGGTCATATTATTGGGAACCAGTACAATACCCATGTTAGCCGCCGCTAACATGACGACAGCAAACTCAACTCCGTTTGGTAATAGAACAGCCACATGATCACCACGCTTACACCCTAGGTCAGATAAGCCCTCAGATAGCAGAGCAACTTGATCTGATAATTCACGATACGAAAGCGTTTGCTCATCACATATAACAGCAATCTTTTCCGGCGTCTGTGAAACGTGCTTGTAGAATCTCTGGATTATTGACATGTACTTATTTCATTTTTATTAGTTGGCTGACATTGCGCTGGAGAACTTAAGAAATGCTTGACTACCTAAGCGATGTTTATCCGCACTTGCTGCAAGGTAAACGCCACCAATATCAGTATCTCGACTAATCAAAGCATGCCCTCCAATAAAAGACTCAGCCTTGATCACTATGCCGTGCCCCACTGCAGAGTTAATGCCAAAGAACACCTTGTCTTCGACTTTCGTTTCACCGCCAATCGAAACACCGGCATTCATCCAGTTATTGTCACCCAAGCTACAACCATGCCCAATATTGCTATTACTACTAATAAAATTGCCATTCCCTATCACGCAGTATGGATGTACCGAAGCATGGTCAAGAATAATATTATTCACTCCTATACTTATTTCATCATGGATGACAACTGAGGGGTGAATGTAGTTGATAAATTTGTAACCTTTATCTTTGGCTTCTAAGTACTTATTTTCTCGAATTTGATTCATTTGAACATAACCAACCGCGATCAACATAAAACAATCTTTAGTTGAGAAACTCTGCTCAATCTCATCGAAAGGAACCAATGGCAGACCACATAGATTAGGTTCCGCAATACACTGCCTGTCAACAGTAAAAGCAACAACTTCGAATTCGGTCTTAACAAACTGAAAAATCATTTTAGCCATATGACCATTGCCATAAATGATGAGTTTTTTATTTAAACCAGTTTCCGCCACCTAATGCTCCATTATCAATGTCACTCAAAAAAACACCCACTAAATTGCACTCACTAACGACCGACAGGTTACGCCTCTATTTGCTTGAACAAGTAATATGCGCTCCAGTCTTCCATCTCTCCAAAGTCAGGAATATGTGCACCAAAATCCTTCTTTATTTCATCTCTATCTGTGGATACTAAGCTAAACCCAAACTCCGTAAACATATTTACCACTTCTTCTTTTGACCATGCGTTTTGATGG
>NZ_LWGE01001507.1:0-2162 GCF_001635315.1 Oleiphilus sp. HI0123 | reverse complement strand
TTGGCAACAGTACCGGAAAACTTTTCTGCTATAGGGGATATGCTGTTTGATCCCTTAGGCTTAGATGTGGGCGATATCAGCAATATCGATGCCGCCGCTGAAGCACAGGAAGTGAGCCGTGGAACCTTTGGCGAAATGGTCGAACGTTTTAATGGCCAAGCAGGCGCTTTCTCTTATCTGCTATTTATTTTGCTCTACTTTCCTTGTGTGGCGACGATTGGTGCAATTGTCCGCGAAACCGGGCGTTCCTGGGCGGGCTTTGTTGCATTGTGGACAACAGGTGTCGCCTACTTTAATGCCACCGCGTTTTATCAACTTGCGACCTTTACTCAGCATCCTATAAGTTCTGCCGCACACTTAGCCG
Organism: Oleiphilus sp. HI0123; assembly: GCF_001635315.1. NCBI lineage: Bacteria > Pseudomonadati > Pseudomonadota > Gammaproteobacteria > Oceanospirillales > Oleiphilaceae > Oleiphilus > Oleiphilus sp. HI0123. The sequence continues at coordinate 1,798 of NZ_LWGE01001507.1, read as the reverse complement.
TTATTTCAGCCTTGTTTGCTCTGGTCATAGTGGTTTTAAGAAGACAGGGCGATGAGGATGAAGCTATCGCGTCCAAGCTTCAGCCTGAGGGTGCTTTATTATGATTTTGTCTGATATAAAAGCGTATTTGCAGCAGTGTCAGCAGGCGAGTCTGGAAGATATCGCTTTGCACTTTGACAGCAGTGTCGAGGCCGTTAGAGGGATGCTGGATATTTGGCTTAGAAAAGGGCGGGTAGAGCATTGTCTGGCGAATGATATTTGCGGAATATCATGTCGACAGTGCGACTCGCCATCGATGCAAATCTACCGCTGGAAGGGGGGCGAGTCTTCGTTAGCAACGATCCCTCTCAGAATGTGTGACTAGTGCTATCGTAAGGCGAGTCGATTACTTAGGCATGATGCACTCTTCTCGATGAGGAGAGGTATGGCAGCGTATTTTCCATAATAAGGATAAAGCGCGGGCATCAAAGCGATCTGTAACCTTAAGCGTTAAACGAATATTCTTGTAGAAATCCTCTAACTCATCTTTGGTCGACTGGTCGGTTCTGATCCAATATTTTTTGGGGATCTGTTTTTCGGCATTGTTAATAAGGGTGGAAATATTATTCATCCGGTTAACAATATAGTGGCGCATTTTAGTACCGAAGTCTTCGCTAAACTCAGACTTGATAGAGATAGCCTGGAGCATGCCGTAAAACAAGCGTATATCAAGAATTCCCCCTCGCTCGCCAAGACCTTTATATAGTTCGAAGGTGTTATAGGCTAGCGCGGGCATGAGGACGATATCCAGTCCTCCATTGTTAAAATGCTCAGAGAAATTTGAAAGTGTCACCTTGATAGGAACCGCCCCCGAGAGTTCTGCAAACATGCGCGTTTGGATGTCGCCATTTAGCACCGCAAGAGTTTTACCCTTAAAGTCATTGATTCCTTTAATTTTCTTGTCGTTTACGAAAGCGAACATGGAGCCAACGGGTAGTGAAGCGACGACTTCATAGTCACCGTCCGACATTAATTCAACGGCTTTTGGGGAGGTAATGGCTGCCAGAGTTTTATGAAGTTTTCGTTCCGAGGTAATGCCGCCAATGGCATCGAGAGTGCCGGCAAATTGTACAAAGTCTCGTGACAGAATTGCAGTAACGATGCCGATATCACACTTACCTTCCTTAAGATCTGAAGCCACAAGATTTTCATCTTCATAAGCAATAAATGACAGGTCGAGCCCCCAGGTTTGGGCAATCGGGGTAAGGTCTGAGAAGAATGCAATGACTGGGCCGTTCTGGCCAACTGGGTCCCATGTGCAAACAGTTTTCTGCTCGAGTTTTGCTGAATGAGCGCTGACGCAGAAAAGAGAAAGTAGCGATATAATGAAAAATCTAGGGAACATTGTGAAAAGCAGTCCGTATTTGCTTCGGTGTAAAAAATATAGGCGCTATTGTATCGCAGCATTGAAAGCTATGCAGTGAATCAGGTCGAATTCTTTGCTTAACGACGAAAGAGACTTTATATCCGTTTCACAACTATGACTTAAAGCACTTAACAAATTACAGAGGAAGGTTTAAGGTTCCGCGCTATAGACTTGGAGTAAGAGAATCTCCTGGCGAGTGATGTAATATGGATAGAATACGCAAGAGGTATGGATGAGTAGGGCTGTTTCGAGTATCAAGGGTCGCTGTATGCGCGAATGCAGGAAGAGTCTTCGTCTTGTTATATATTGCGTGTTGGCTTGTGCATCCTCGTTGGTTGGTGCCGAGCCTCCCGAAGGGCTGGACTTTATTGGTGGCTATTATGAGAAAGGTGA
>NZ_LWGE01001506.1:0-3459 GCF_001635315.1 Oleiphilus sp. HI0123 | reverse complement strand
GAAAACGCTTGAACCCTCTCAATTAGAGATTGTCAGACCTTTGCTTGTTGAGGCCCTAGATGAGTTGGCACACCTATATTATGTAAGAATGCAAACGGCTTACGCCAAAGACTCCGAAGTTAAGAGTGAGCCTGCTGAAATTTCAGCTAAAGCGTCAAGCTATTATGTATTTGGTAAGCAGGCTGCAGACTATTACGAAGAGCTGGTTCTCACGCGAGGTCAAGATCGCTATAGCGGTGAGAACCTTTACCTTGCAGCTGAGGCTGCATATAAAATTGGTGATTATCGTCGTGCAATTTCTCTATACGAACGTGCAGCTTATGAAAATGTTAGCCATCCAAAGGCAGTTCAAGCTGGCTATGCTTCAGTTCTGACATATGACGACATCAAAGTTTCAAATAGCGGCAATACCCAAGATCTCGGGCCATCTGATAAGCTACTTCGCAGAGAAGCGATTGAGCGTTTTGCTGCGCATTTTCCTATGGCTAATCAGACGGCAGGATTGTTGAACGACCTAGCAAATGAATATTATCGCGAACTAGACTATATCAATGCAGTAGAAGTTTCTTCCCGAGTTGTACAGTCCAGATCGGCACCTGCTGCGATATTGTATTCTAGTTGGTTGGTTAACGCTCATAGTCATTTCGAGCTAGAAAACTATTCTCTTGCAGAAAAAGCCTATCAAAAACTTGTTACTTATAATAAGAAGTCTGATGTAGAGGTCTTAAGCGAGCGCTTAGCTGCGTCTGTTTACAAGCAAGCAGAGAAAGAAAGTGCGATTGGGAAAAGTGCCGAACTTTATTTGAGAGTCGTCGACCTAGTGCCGGATTCGAGTATTGCTCCTACGGCACTTTTTGATGCGTCGACACAGTTTCTACAAATACAAAATTGGCCGCAGTCCATCGCCACCTTAAACGTTTTCCAAGAGCGTTTTCCTGATAGTGAGTTGTATGAGGATGCCTCAGATAAGCTCGTCTATGCTTACTTGGAGAATGAAGAGCCAATTCCTGCTGCAGAAAAACTAGTCGAGATATCGAATTCTACTGCGGACTTGGCTAAAGCGTCGAACTCACTTTATCGTGCTGCAGAAATTTACTTAGAAAATGACTTTGCCTATGAAGCTGTTGGGCTTTTGGACGGTTTTGTTAAGCGCTATCCCGATCAGTTCGAGTTAAATATTGAGGCATATTTCCAAAGTATTCGCTATTTTGATCGTCGAAAAGAGGACTCTAATGCTAATAAGTGGCGTGCAGCGCTTGTAGAATATGAACAGGATAGGATCTCTCAGCGAAACGGGCGTTCTGCTTATGTTGCAGCAAATGCAGCGCTTAGGCTATTAAACAAAGACATCCTTCAGTTTGAAGCGATTAGCTTAAGCTTACCGCTCAAAAAGTCTTTGGATCAAAAAACACGAAATCTAAAAGCCTTGGTAGCTAAACTCGAAAGCCTTGCCGATTACGAAGTGTCCGAGGTTATTTCAGCGGCTACTTATAAAATCGGAACGATATATAGAACCTTAGCGCAAGATATCATGTCTTCCGAAAGACCCGACAAACTTACAGAGCTTCAGTTAGAGCAATACGACATTCTACTGGAGGAGCAGGCGTACTCATTCGAAGAGCAAGCTTTGGAGATTTATCAGATTAACCTCGATAAGGTTCCTGATGGTGAGTACGATAGATGGATTGCAGCCACCTATGAAGTGTTAGCTGAAATGAATCCAACAGAGTTTGAACGTAAATCAAAGGCGATCTTACATGCTGATGAATATTTCTAAGCCTATGAGTCATATATCTAAGGTAATCCTTGTTATAGGTGCTTTGTATTTTGTCGTAGCTTGTTCAAGTACTAGCAAAAAAATAGAGCCTATCCAGATTGAGAAGCCGGCTAGCGCTATTGTTAAGCCAATCCTCACGGAAGACGATAAAATTGCATACAAGCAAGGTCTAGCTCTTATCAAAGAAAAATCTTACGTTGAAGCAGAAGAGATATTTAAGGGCTTAATTGATAGATATCCGACCCTGGCTGGTGCATACGTTAACCTTGGTTTGATTCGTCATTCAAATAGGCAGTTAGCTGAAGCTGAAGGCTACTATCAGCAAGCACTAGATATTAATCCTAAAAACGTAAACGCTTTGATTCAATTATCTTTGATTAGCCAGGATGAAGGTAAGTTTCAGGACAGTGAACGATTTTTAAAGTCAGCCTTAGCAAAGGATTCAAATCATCCGATGGTTAATTACAATCTCGGGGTACTTTATGAGTTGTACCTACGTGATTACGACCAAGCAATTGAACATTACCAGGCTTATGTTAAAAATGCGGGTGAAGACGACACAAAGACTGTAGAGCGCTGGATAAAAATGCTGGAGCGTAAGTAAATGAATTTGATCAAATTGAGAAGGATTAAAGCAATTTCTTGTCTGATATCTGTCATTTTGTTGCTTATGTCTCCTTTTGCGGTTTCTAAGTCGAATCAAGATGAAAAGAGGGTTGAAACGCTGTCGGAAGTCTCTATTATTGGCAGCTCTGAACTGCCAAATGTAAGTTTTGATCTGCCATGGAAACTACCAACTATAGAGAAGCGTGATGAAGCGTCTCCGCCAAAAAGTATTCCTGGCATTTTAGATAGCATTGAACCTGTCCGGTTCCGACAGCAGATTCATTTTTCAAGGTTTTTGGAAGTCGATTCTCCGTCTTTCAAACCTCGATAGTGTAATGGAAAGCGTAAAACCTTGTAAATTTGTAGGGAATTTATGAGCGTGTCCCGGAATTCCTGGGTTGCTGTCTATACACTTGCAATCACATAGTCGTTCGTCAACAAGGAACGTGAACCTGTTCATACGTATTAAGGTGCAGGTAAAGACATAATGAAAATCAGCATTATAGCTGACGACAAACTCTGTTTTATTTCGTTGATGTTTATTTAGTCATCAACGCCGAACAATTACTTTGAATACAAAAAATAGATGCGGTAGCGATTCTATGAGCATTACGTACTCGTAGTATTTGCAAAACGCTTTAATTAGAACATTAAGGGGCACAAATCATGTTAGATACGATCTTGCGATTTTTTCAGGAAGGTGGGGCGTTTATGTACCCAATCGCAGTCGTTTTAGTAATCGGTTTAGCGATTGCTATTGAGCGTTTTATATATTTAACCGCAGCAAAGAACTCTAATAGAAATGCCTTTGATAAGGGGCTGTTACCGATTCTTAGAAAGCGCGATTACCCAAAAGCGCTAAAGTTTGCTAACGACTCACAGGCTGCTATTGCAGCAATTATGGGTGCGGGTTTAAGTCGTTTATTAAACAATGCTAACCGGGATGAAATTGAGTTCGCTATGGAAGAAGGCTTGATGGAAACACTTCCTCGCCTTGAAAAGCGTACACAGTATTTAGCGACATTAGCTAACGTATCTACCTTGCTTGGTTTGCTGGGTACTATCATTGGTTTGAT
>NZ_LWGE01001505.1:0-3409 GCF_001635315.1 Oleiphilus sp. HI0123 | reverse complement strand
ACTGTAAAGCCAACGATGCAGCTTAACAGCCTGGCTGATTGTCCAGGCTAAGTAGGCAAAGCAGCCAATCGCGAGAACCCACGCTAATTCCCCAATCAGCAGGCCAAGTACCAGCAAGCCAATCACAGCCCAAAAAAGGGAGTATAAGTGACCGATGATTCGTTTGTGCATAACCTTATGCTCCAGCACAGGAAGACAGATTCATTCTCTGATTCAATAGTTTGCCATTAAAACGCAAACGGTACAGAGAGTGTGCACCCTTCGTCAATGATCGAAGTCATGTGCATGAAAAATCGAGCTCCTTGCCACCTTTCTTATTTTATAACAAAGTTACCAATGCTCAAGCGCTATGCAGCACCTTGAGCAGAAAAACGATAGCCAGTACCTCGAACAGTTTGAACCAGGTATTCATGCCTTTCACCTAATGCCTTGCGAAGGCGCCGAATATGAACATCAACGGTTCGATCTTCAACATAGACATTGCCACCCCAAACTTGATCAAGTAGCTGGGAACGGCTATAAACGCGGTCTTGATGCGTCATAAAGAACTGCAGTAGCTTAAACTCAGTTGGCCCCATGCTCAGCAAATTATTGTGAGCGGTAACGCGATGACAAACTGGGTCAAGTACCAATCCATCTATTTCGATTTCACTTTCGACACCCGCAGGCGTCGCACGACGAAGTACAGCTTTAAGACGAGCAACCAATTCACGAGGAGAAAAAGGCTTAGTAATATAGTCGTCGGCACCGACTTCCAAACCCTGTACTTTATTATCCTCTTCGGTTTTAGCTGTCAGCATAATAATAGGGATATCACTGGTCGCTTCATTGCGTTTCAAGCGTCTTGCCAATTCAATTCCGCTAGTGCCTGGCAACATCCAATCAAGTAAAATCATATCGGGACGTTGATCCACAATAGCAATAAATGCATCCTGCGCATTTGAAGCTTCGATACAATTGTAATCAGCCATTTCTAAAGCAACAGCAATCATTTCTCTGATTGATGCTTCATCATCAACAATTAATACGGTTTTTTCTGACATAGTACTTACTCCAAAAATCAAACTGTATTAAAACGGCAAGCTGTTACAGTTTTATGACACTACACTGTAAGCCTATGCTGAGAACCTAATGAGCGCTCCTTTTTGCGAAGTTTTACAATTCACCTGACATAAAAGTCTAGAAACAGTCCCAGGAATAAAACCATACCCACCCAGTTATTGTTCAAAAACGCCTTAAAGCACTCATCTCTGTCACGATGGCGAATCAAGTGCTGCTGATATACAAATAGTACCGACGCAACGACAATACTCAGAAAGTAAAACTGCCCCATTTCAAGCTGTTCACCTAACAAGCTCAGCGTCAATATCACCAAAACCTGCAAAAATGCGATAATCGCCCGATCAGCCGAACCAAATAAGATGGCCGTGGATTTAACGCCGATTTTGATATCATCATCCCTATCGACCATGGCATACATCGTATCATAAGCAACGGTCCACAAGACTGTTGCCATATAGATCAACCAGATATGCGCAGGCAGTTCATTCACTTGCGCGGCATAAGCCATAGGAACGGACCAGGCAAATGCAGCACCTAAGACCACCTGTGGTAAATAAGTATAGCGCTTCATGAAGGGATAAGCAGAAGCAAGTGCGAGTGCACCAAATGAAAGGTAAATTGTCAGTTCATTGGTAAACAAAACCAGGATGAAAGACAACAGACATAAAACGGCGAAAAAGATCAAAGCCTGTTTTGCACTCACCCGCCCCGTCACCAGAGGGCGAGCTTCAGTGCGCTTTACATGACCGTCTATTTTTCTATCCGCAAAGTCATTGATTACGCAGCCTGCCGAGCGCATGAAAACAGAGCCGGCGATAAAAATAGCTAACACATCCATAGCTGGTATGCCCTCGGCAGCAAACCATAATGCCCAAAGCGTTGGCCACAAAACCAGATAAATACCTATAGGCTTATCCAACCTCGCAAGCCTTACGTAGTCCATTGCAACACTTGCAAACGCGGGTTTACTCTGAGTATTCATATGCCTATTTCTCTCGTTTGCTTGCCTCAAATACCCGAGGCATAAATAGTTCGCTCACCAGCAATGGTTTCTGACGAAGAAAAAATACCGAGCGCCGCCCAAATACGGGTTCTTTAAACTGTTTCACCAAGGAGACACTTTCAAGCTTACTACGCGTCATAACTCTGGATTTAAACAGAAATGCGCCTAAAGGCTTATCTCCCAAATACTGAAGCTGTCTTTCATAACCACTTAGCGTTGTTTTCGGAATAATACTGCGCGCTATCACCCATACTTCTCCGAAACAAAGCAGCTCAACTTCCCTGACCAGCGCTTTCTGACGCTCTCTCACTTTTAGTATCCGCCTCTCCTCAAGACTTGGTACAGCCCAGCCTTGATAAGTGACACGCACACTAAAGTTATTATTTGATGCTTCGATAAGCCTCTTGGTAAGTGAACCTTGATCAAAGACCCAGGAACCATATTGTTTAGGCACTTTCCAGTCGGGTATCCGCCGAGCGGCTGGCTTTAGCATCACATGCCCTTAACTGCGTAAATACCCGGCGCATTCCGCCAATAGCCTTGATAATCCATACCAAAACCAAAAACAAAACGATCCTCAACATTTAAACAAGTATAGTCAGCGAGCAGATCCTTGGTCGCCTTTCTGTCATGTTGCTTATCCAATAAAACCGTCGTCAGAACACGCGCTGCACCTTGCTGCCGACAATAATCCTGTACATGTAAGAGGGTATGCCCTTCATCAAGGATATCATCAACCAGAAGAACGGTTCGGCCCGACAGTGCTTTTACCGGCTTAGCCAGCCAGTCCAAGCGGCTGCCAGAGGTTTCATTCCCATATCGGGTAGCGTGTAAATAATCCAGCTCTAGTGGAAAATTCAAATGAGCGAGTAAGTGACCACAGTACACCAAACCGCCATTCATAATTGAAATAACCAGAGGGTTGTCGGTCGCTAAGTCTTGCTCAATATCTTTGGCTGTCTTTTCAATTGCATCACTTAGCTCAGACATATCGATTAGGCAGTCGGCCTCATTAAAGACTTTCTGGGCTTCGACGGTTTTGGTATTGGACATAGATCTTCCTGATAAAATGGCTGTGCAGATTATATCTGTGAGCCTGCCTGGCCGCAAAGTTACTATCGCTGAAATAGTGAAAGATTTGTGCTGATCGAGCTGATTCGGTAAATTAGCCCGCTAAGTGAATGAGGCAACATTTATTCTCTAAACTAGAATCTTCTCTTCGCATAAGCAAGCGGGCGCTAGTGTAAACCAGAGAGGCATGTTTGTATGCATTCGAAAGGCAAGTAACATTTTGATAATACAGGTATAAAGAATGAAGAAGTGGCAATGCGTAGTCTGCGGATT
>NZ_LWGE01001504.1:0-2598 GCF_001635315.1 Oleiphilus sp. HI0123 | reverse complement strand
GGTGGCAGCTTGGAGATCGAGAATCTTAGCTTTGATCTTGTAGCCAGTGAGTTACATTTAACTACCCACACCGCTCGGCGACGCCTTAAAGATGAGGGTAGTTCATTTAAAGAAATAAAAGACAGTATTCGTCGGGATCAGGCTTTGGTGTTGCTGGCCAAGGCAAACCTGAGTATTAATGACGTTGCTTTGCAGCTCGGCTTTTCAGAAGCAGCAGCATTCAATCGCGCCTTCAAAAAGTGGACAGGGCAAACGCCTGGCGCCTGCCGTGAGCAGCATCGATAGCTGGCTTTCTGGGCTAAGTTTGTCTGGCTGTGCTACTGCGGGTAGAACGGTGGCAAAGAAGCATTGTCTTTGCCTTTCAGGCCGGGTGCTGTTTTAGTGTATTTTTTTAATGCTTCAAGTAAGGCTTGCTGGTCATAGGTCTGAGTTGCATTTTTACTGTAACGATCGTTCTCGAATGCTAATAGTTCGGCAGCAAGCGACTCATCTAAAGCTTTCAGCGAACGCAAGGTAATGGGGGCTGACTTAACGGTGTTTTGTTTTCGCTGGCTCTCGATCCAAGCTAGTACAAGCTTCGGTATGTCACTCGACCCCTTTCTAATTGCTTCAATTAATTGTTTGTAGCTGAGTTCTGAAGTAGTAGAGTCGGGAGCTTGTATCGAGATTAGTTTATTTAAGTCTTGCTTTACTTGCTTCAGTCGTAGAAGTAGGAACAAACTCGTTAGAAGCCAACCAAAGGCGAGTAGTGCGATTATCGCTAGCAAGGCATGCTGATTGCTCTCATTGTGCTTAGGCTCTGTATTTTTAGCTGTGCTTTCTATCTCGGACTCTTGGTTGGGTGTTGCTTTTCCATCATCAGTTAAGTCGATGCTGGAGGGCTGCTCATTCTTTTGAGTTTGGTTTACAGCGCCCGGTTTGATGATGATTGTTCGCTCCGGGAGTGTAGCAATACGCTCAACATCGTTGACTGTATCCCACCAAGGTATGCGTATTTCCGGTAGCGTAATTTCGCCTTGTTTGATGGCAATATATGTTGTTGCGTCCTTTCGTATGGCATATGAGCCGCCTTCGTGAGCTTGTGATTCAACAGACGGTTTATCGGGGTATGACTTAACCCGTTCATTTGATACCGCGGGTATTGGGGGAAGGGCTGACCCAAGTAAACCTAAAGCAGAGGTGGTGATTTCATGCGTAAATGCATCACCGATTGATAGTTCGAGCTGCTCATCTTGCCATTTTTCACTTAAATGCAGGCTCTTTGCTGGTAACCAGTGTTGACCAGTAAAATTGGGGTTCGGCTGTGCTATATTCACTTGAACAGCATCCGATATTTCCGAGACACGTATGCGTCTACGTTGATAGCTGTCGATAAGCACACCGTTGAAGGCTAAACCATCGATATAGAGAGCACCACTTTTTTGAGGATAGATTAGGTACTTTCGTTCAATGACCTCATAGCGTTGGTTATAAGCCATACGATAGTATTTATTTTCCTCGCCAAAAGGTTCAATGATGGCATTGCTTGTGGCGGGCTCACTTAAATTTCCGCTACTAAGCCTTCCTAAGGAAAATAAGCGAACGGTATATTGGATTTGTTCCTGAACGTAAACATCTGATTTGTCTGTTTCAACTTCAATAAAAACAGGGGGAGGGTTGTCCGCGTCGATGGGTGCTTTACCCTCCACAACCTCTATAACAATAGCTTCAGATTTGGCTCCTTGTAGTATTGCCTGAGGAATAGTTAGTGTACCGGCCTGCTTTGGGCTAAGCGTATAGTTCCATGTAACTTCGGTTGTTGTATCGCCATTAATGGAGCGCATACTATAATTCTGCTGGCGATCAAGGATCTCAAAGCTATCTTCAAGCCCTTTAATTGTTGGCGCTTCAATCTGGTTTCGCCCAAAGCTCATTAAGCCGCCCAGGCTAAAGTCGATATCCACATTCCCCTGAAGCTTAAGGTTGAAGCTCTCATTGAGATATACTTTATTCCTGTCAACACTGGCACTAAGGGATGTGTTGGCAAGGCTAAGCTGACTAAGTAGGCAAAGTGTTAGTAAGCTAAGCAGCTTACTAAGCATATTGTGATGTTTGTGTGGATAGCCTTTATTTAATTTTGGCTTATCGTTCACCATATTGGCTCACCTTCATTTATTACTGCTGACCCGCCTTTGCGTCGGCGGTCATAAGATTGTTGCTCGAATTTTCTGCGAAGAAGGCCTGATGGGTCGTCAGGCACTCTGCGCATCCATTGCTCATAAGATTGTTTTTCTTCTTCGTTTAGCGCTTGCAAAGAAGATGTAATAGGGTTTTCTTCATTACTGTCTGTTTCATCTTGTTCTGGTTTTGCTTCTCGTTTTTGCGCATCCTGCTCTTCAGTCGTTTGTTCAGTTTGCTCACCTTGAGACTGCTCTTTTTCGTCTTCTGAGCTACCTGACTGTTGATCCTGTGATTTTTCTCGGTTTTGTTGTTTGCCACCATCTTGGCTTTCAGAATTATCGGGCTTACCCTGATCCTGGTTCTCCTGGTTCTCCTGGTTCTCCTGGTTCTCCTGGTTCTCCTGGTTCTCCTGGTTCTCCTGGTTCTCCTGGTTCTCCT
>NZ_LWGE01001503.1:0-930 GCF_001635315.1 Oleiphilus sp. HI0123 | reverse complement strand
AGACCCGTTACATATCCCTTGCCTACTAATTGATTCTTGAAACGGGAGAGCTTCAATGTGTTGACAATTTTGGATTCCAATTCGTCGATTACCTTTGGCACTTTTATCGTCATACTTGCACTCCTTAAGGTTATTTTTGTTTTTGAAGCTTGCCGTAATTACGCGCTTATTACTAAAACTTTATTTGACTAGCTCGCTAATGTTAATTTTTACTTGTTGCTCGGAACCTAACTCAACCAGTTCAGCTCGGCCTTCAAAATCGCCACTTGCTGCGCTAACTTGACCCGACTTGGAAACACGCGCAGTAACATTTACGAGCTTAGCATCGGAAAGCTTAGCTGCAGGACTCATTGCGTCAGCGTCACTCAAGTTAATTGTTAGAGGAAGCTCAGAAACAGTATGTCTACTTGCAGCAAGAGGCGGGCTAGCTTGATTCGCGTTTTCAGCGTTTTTTACAAATACAAACACGGTATCACCGGGTTTAACTGAGCCGAGAAGTGTTTCATCAAGCGATACGAATACATCAATTAACGAACCGCTGCTGTCGCTGGAAAAATCTGACAGTTCGATACCTGCACGGCGCTGCGCTTCATTAATGCCTTGTTTCATCTGGCCGGCGGCCGGATGTTCAGGATAAGCCTCTAAAACTTTAGACCAGTACTCAATAGCTAGTGAGAAGTCCTCAGACGTAAACGCATTGATTGCTAATAAACTTAAGGTATTTGGTTCGTTTGGGTTTAGTTCTAATGCCTTGTCAATCGTACCTTTAAGCGCGTCGGTGAAAATGCCCTTGGATGCGTAATATTGAGCCTGAGCTGTAATTCCGTAGGTTGCAGCAAGATCTTGATAGTTTATCTCGGGAGCCTCTTTTAACAAGCGAGTAACTCGTTCGAATGCGTCGACAGCAAGAGAATAGCGCTCGGTGTTCAT
>NZ_LWGE01001502.1:0-1112 GCF_001635315.1 Oleiphilus sp. HI0123 | reverse complement strand
TCGTATTGGTCAGACTACAGGCATTCTTGCTAAAACAGGTGCTCAATGGTTAATCGGTAAACGGCCACCCAATCCCAAGTTATTAAGATCTATTTTTGAAGACTTAGGTGCTACCTATATTAAGTTAGGGCAGTTTATCGCAAGTTCGCCTACTTTCTTTCCTCAAGATTACGTTGAAGAATTTCAAAACTGCTTAGATCGTACCCAGCCTTTTTCTTTTTCTGTGGCTCGAAAGATTATTGAAAATGAATTAGGTAAGCCTTTGAGTGCAGTTTATTCTTATGTTGACCCGGTTCCTTTAGCATCCGCTTCTATTGCTCAGGTTCATGCTGCCAAGCTTGTATCGGGTGAAGATGTAGTGATCAAAATTCAAAAGCCAGGTGTTGAGAATGTATTGCTTACAGACCTTAACTTTCTCTATGTCTCAGCGAGAATTATTGAACATCTGGCACCAAAGCTATCATGGACATCTATGTCTGGTGTCGTTGAAGAAATTCAGCGCACAATGATGGAAGAGTGTGATTTTATAAAAGAAGCAAATAACCTAGATGAGTTTAGCGAGTTTTTGCATAGTGCTGGCCACGAGGATGTTTGCGTTCCTAAAGTTTATCGAAGCGCTAGCTCGAGACGAGTTCTGACAATGGAACGTTTTTATGGTGTATCGCTAACTGATTTGGATACAATTCGTAAATACTGCTCCGATCCCGAAAAGACATTGATCACAGCAATGAATACCTGGTTCTCTAGTTTGACGCAGTGTGCCTTTTTCCACGCTGATGTTCATGCAGGTAACTTAATGGTTCTCGAAGATGGTCGTATCGGCTTTATCGACTTTGGTATTGTAGGTCGTATTAACCCTGGCACCTGGGAAGCTGTTTCAGACTTTATATCAGCGATTATGATTGGAAACTTTGAGGGTATGGCTGATGCGATGATTCGCATTGGTGTCACAGATAAAGATGTCATTGTTGATGACTTAGCAAACGATTTACGTCGAGTGTTTAATAAACTAGATGTGATGGTCCCCGATACAGCGATGTTCGAGACGCAGGGTGAAGATGATATTAATAATGTGCTAATGGATATGGTTAAGGTTGGTGAGCAGAATGGTA
>NZ_LWGE01001501.1:0-2262 GCF_001635315.1 Oleiphilus sp. HI0123 | reverse complement strand
TTAACAGCAAAAACACCTCATCGCCAAGATGATAGTTTTTTGCGGTAGGTATAAATAGTCCGCCGTTTTTAATGAACGGCATATAGGCGGCATATAAAACAGCTTTATCCTTGATTGTTAGGGTAAGGATACCACTACGCGCCCCAAATCCTGCTGACATACAATTCTCTTAACAATAACGCGCCCGTACAAACACTTGAATACAAAGCACTAATTGGTCGTTGCACCCACTGTAACCCGAACAGTTTCGAGTAGTATTAAGGTGATATATCTTCAGTATAGGCAAGCAATTGAAAATTGCTTCACACTTTTGAGATCTTTATTAAACCGTTCTTTTAGCCATTAAGCCAGCCCATTGGTTCAATAAAAACTCAAACACCAGCTGCTTGTTAGGATTGCTTGTACCGAGCAACAAACGCAGTTGATCCAAGGCACTTTTGTATAAATCAAGTAACTGAGCCTCGGTCGAAACCTTAGCCAAATGGTCGATCATTTTTGCCGCCGCAAGTCCTTCAGTGGAAAAGCTGGCCAACTTGACCTTTAAAACGAGCTCCAACCATTGAATCATCCACTCTACACGTAGAATCGACAAATCATCGCTCCACCTTTCAGCCAAAACAAGGGCCAAAACATCTTTACGAAGAAAGCTAGCCATTTCTTCTAGCATACGTTGATTTTCTTCAAGCGCGCCCGTTTTAACGTACTCCAAAGCTCTTAGCGGGGCTTGGGCCGCCAGCGCTAAAACCGAGTCTAACTCAGCTCCAGACAAGCTAAGCTCGTCTTTGTTCAGCGCCGCTTCTAGCCACTGCTTCGCTGCAGACGTTTCAGGTAACGAAAAGTCAATCACCTGACAACGAGAACGAATCGTTGGAAGTAACTGCCCCGAGCTATGTGATACTAAGATAATAACGGAATCGCCACTCGGTTCTTCAAGGGTTTTCAATAGCGCATTCGCCGCATTATGATTAAGTGATTCTGCAGGAGATAACACTGCGAGCTTTCGCCCCCCCTGCATGCTCGATTGCGCGAAAAACTCAACCATATTTCTAATCGCATCGACTTTAAGAATAGAGCTCCCTTCTTCGGGACCAATATGCTTATAGTCGGGGTGAGTTTCAGATTCGACAAGACGACACTGTTTACAAGTGCCGCAAGCTTGCTCAAGCTTTCCCTCAGACGTACTTTCACACAAAAGATACGCTGCTAGACTCTCCGCAAACTGTAGCTTACCGATTCCCTCAACACCATTTAACAAGAATGCGTGTGGAACTTTATTTTCTCTTACCTGCTTGAGCACACGCTCCCACTGAGCCGCCTGCCAAGGAAAAAATGACATTACCTGATTCCTTTAACCGTTTTAGCCAACACCAAAGACCAATTTTACCTTGATGACATCAAGACTGATATTGCTTTCGCTCTAAGTCACTCGTCACTCGCTCTAAAATACGATAGAGGTATTGCGGTGCGATAGAATGAATACGTAATAAATATTGCCTGGGCGTTTCACCCAGCGTTCTGCTATAGCCAGTTCGAGCTAATACGTAGCAGCACATCATATATTTTTTCTCTGCCCAGGTATATTTGAAGGCATACTTTTGGCCCCACAAATAGATGGTAAATAAAATAAAAATAGCGACAAGCACATACGCAAATAAACTGGCGACACTTAAAAGGCTGTACTCCCCTAATACCGAACTGACAAACTTTTTGTGCTCTCCCTGATTGTAATTCACTACCCACTTTTGCCAGCCATAACTCATTTTATCAACATATTGCCCCACCCACTTAACAAGCGCTAATTGCTGCCCAACTGATGAAAGTGGTGAGTCTTCAAGAAAGCCTTCTTTCTCGCGAAAGGCATCAGCCCCACCATCCAATATTCTTTCTGGTGCAACCATCGAGGTAGGGTCAGCCCTAAACCAACCTTTACCAACTATGTACACTTCAACCCAAGCATGCGCATCGTATTGATGGACAACCATATATTTTCCATTATCGCGCAACTCTCCACCTTGATACCCGATCACTACGCGAGCAGGAATATTTGCAAGCCGTAACATGTAAGCGAGGCTCCCTGCATAATGCGCGCAGAACCCCGTTTTTGTATCAAACATAAACTCATCGACGAAGTGCTCACCAGTCGTCTCAGGTTTAAGGGTGTAATAAAAATTCTGCTTGGCGAAGTTTTCCATTAGGGCTCGAAAGAGTGCTTCAGGTTCAGGGTATCGCGCCTTCATCTGCGCGATATATTGCTGTGTTCGA
>NZ_LWGE01001500.1:0-4170 GCF_001635315.1 Oleiphilus sp. HI0123 | reverse complement strand
CGTACTTCATCATTGGAGGACGCTCGTCGTGAGCCGTGTGCAACAATTACTAATGCTTTCATAATGTCCTNCTATATTAACCATTTTTTCATTGGGCTCAGTATACTACTCTGCCTACGAGTACTCTATGAGAACAACACCTCAGTCTTTTCCATAATTAACCCTGTGTCAAGACCCTTAAGGCGACCCCTGCCGCTGCCGTTCTATTCTCGACACCAAGTTTAGGAAAGATCATTTCCAAATGTTTATTCACCGTTCGAGGGCTCATCGATAGAATTTCGGCTGCTTCGCGGTTAGTTTTCCCATTCGCTATCCAAAACAAAACTTCCGCCTCTCGCTCAGTTAAATCGAGATTTGCTTTTAATAAAGCAGCTTCTGTTGGCTTGTTCCCGTCAATCAGTTTAATTAGCTGGTCGCCATTGGAATGTTTGCCTACCCTCTTCAGAGATAAAGGATATTCTAGTGCTTCTAAGTTGAGACTATCCCCGTCCTGCGGAGACCCAGCCAACCATGGAGAAAGCATTTTTGTAAACGCCTCAGAACCATCTGTCGGAGAGATATTAGCTTTGGCAAACAAAGCATAGGTTTGCGGGGTGGCCCAGCGAACAATGCCTTTTTCATCAGCCGTGAAGAGATGCTGCCCAGTGCTATCCAAGGCACTTTGCGCACTCTTGGTTAAACGCGCATTGCTCAAATGCACCTTCATACGCGCTAGCAATTCTGTCGGGTTGATGGGTTTAACCAGGTAATCAACACCACCCACTTCCAAGCCTCGAACAATATCATCAGTATCAGATAAACCCGTCATGAAAATAACGGGAATATCTGCGAGGTCTGCATTTTGCTTTAGCTGGCGACAGGTCTCAAAGCCATCCATTACGGGCATGACTGCATCGAGCAGTATTACATCGGGCCGAATGCGCTTAGCGATCGTTAGGGCTTGCTTGCCTTCCAGAGCAACCAGCACGTCCATTCCTTCCGCTTCCAAGGCATCGTTAATCATGCTCAGAGCATCGGGGGAGTCATCAACAACCAACACAATATCGGTCTGGCTTAAAGGCGTCATCATTTAATCACTTAAGGCTTGCGCAAGTTGGTCGAACTGGAAACTGTCACTCATAGCAAACAGGCTCTGCATAAATGGCTCCGGTAGTAACTTAGCTGATTCTACCTGAGCTAAAGTTTGCACGACACCCTTTCGGTAGCCCATTTCGGCGTAGGCTTTTAGCTCACGAATTAAGGGGTCGTTGGGAATAACGAAGGCGTCACTAGTTTGTGCTTCTTCAGGGTTACCATCGCGCTCTTTAGACAAGACTTTAACCGAGTCGAAATCTTCACTTTCATTTTGCGATATCCAGTGCAAGCCCAGATGCTCAGCTAGCTTATCTAACAGAGCCGCATTGTTAATCGGTTTAATCAAATAATCAGAATAGCTGGCCGTGGCAATGGAGTCGCTCGATGGCATTTGTGCATTGGCAGAGAGCATTAAAATCGGAACACTAATTCCCTCACTACGTAAATCATCAGCCAATTCGTAACCTGTTTTGCCAGGCATCGAGACATCGAGAACAAATAGATCTGGCTTGGCCGTATCTAATAGCGCCATACAAGATGGTGCATCAAAAGCCTCTAAGGTAGTAAAACCCAGTGGAATGAGTAAGTCTGACAAGAAGCCCCTTAGAACCGGGTCATCATCTACCAAACAGATAGTTCGCTGATAACCTTCGTAGCCAACTATCTTGGCCTTAACTGCTTCTTCTACCTGCTGAGTATTATTCACCCAGGGCAGCATTAAGCTCACCTTAAAACAACTGCCCTTCCCAAGTTCTGAGTCGACCTGTAACTCTCCACCCATTACTTCAGTTAAGAGCTTCACGATAGTCAAACCAAGACCTGTCCCCTGCACATTCGGTGTATGTGTATTACGCACCCTTTCAAAAGGTTCGAATATACGTGCGAGGTAGGAAGCCTCTATCCCTGGCCCGGTATCTTTGATAATGAATTCTGCCACCTGAGAACGGTACTTCACCGTAAAGTCGATTGAACCTTCTTGTGTATACTTCACAGCATTAGACAGAACATTGATCAAAACCTGGCGCAAGCGCTTTTCATCTGCCATCACCATTTTCGGCAATCGCCCTTCTATATTGAAGTTAAGCTCAATCCCTTTGTTCTTAGCCTGCATTTGAAACATACTGGCAAGCTGATCGAGCAATTCAGGTAACTGAACCTTGTTCCGAAACAAGTCCAAGCGCCCAGCCTCAATCTTTGATATATCAAGCAGGCCTTCAATCAAATCTGCCAGATGCAAGCCACTGCGATGAATGATATTCAAGCCTCGAGACTGTGCATCATCAAGGTCCTGCTTGTCAGTCAGTAATTGCGCATAGCCGAGTATCGATTGAAGCGGGGTTCGCAGCTCGTGACTGATCCCAGATAGATAGCGACTCTTGGCGTCATTCGCTTGCTCTGCATGCTCTTTGGCTTGTTGCAATTCCAGATCGGTTTTCTCATGAGCTTGGATTTCTCGCATCAGCTTACGTGTTTGCCGATTGGACTCAATTTGGGCTACCACCCGGCTCTCGTGCGCCAAGAGAAACAACCAGGAAATCACACCCGTAACGATCAAGAAAATAAAGAACAGTGTGATCAGACTTTGCTTTAGCACCTCCTGATCGGCAATCGCAGAAGGCATCATATGCTCATAAACCAAGGCCAGCATCGCGGCGTTGATCATATTCGTAATAATAAGCAGCCCAGCAAAACGCCCTAGCCTTGAATTCGTAGAACGCACTAACTTGCCTGGCATAAAGCGCCTTAAGAAATTCACCACCTGACGAGAAAGCCTAGCATGAGGTTTGCAGCTATCTAGACAACGCACATCGAGGGAACAACAGAGCGAACATATAGGCTGAGCATAAACGCCACAATAACTCATGTCCTCCACTTCAAAGTCATTGTCACAGACGCCGCAGGTAAGCGTCGGTCCAATAGACGGGTATGGTGACGGTGCAGCACCCGACGAAGCTCTGGTTTTCGCTTCCTCTATAATGGGAATAAGCTCTGGGGACTGTCGCGCTAAGTAATACTTTCCTTTGGTAATATAAGCGATCAGTGGCACAAAGATGAAACAGGCTAACAAAGAAATAAAGTGGCTAAGATTCTTACTTGTCTCGCCAAACACCCCAAGATATGCAGCTAAACCAAGAATACAGGCAGCCACCATTGAAACAGTACCAACCGGGTTAACATCATAGAGGTGACCTCGCTTAAACTCGATATAAGAGGGGCTGAGCCCAAGTGGTTTGTTAATCAATAAGTCTGCAGTAAGCGAGCCTAGCCAACTCACTGCGACAATAGCGAAAACCCCCAAAATTGCTTCGAGTGCCTCATGCACACCTAACTCCATCAGAATCAAAGCAATTGTCACATTGAAGACCAACCAAACAACCCGCCCAGGGTGGCTGTGAGTTGCCCGCGAGAAGAAGTTAGACCAAGCTATCGACCCGGCATAAGCGTTCGTTACGTTGATCTTCATCTGGCAGATAATCACCATAACCGCAGCTAAAATAAGCGACATTGACGGTGAGTTAGTCAGGTAATTAAATACACGTTCGTACATATAAGTCGGGTCGCTGGCGACCACATAAGTAGCCCCTTCTGTAATCGCAATATAAGCGATAAAGGAGCCAAAGAGCATTTTCAGCAAACCGATAAAGATCCAGCCTGGCCCTGATAAGACCAACCAAAACCACCACTTTTTCTTATTCTGTTCAGTCTTAGGAGGAAGAAAGCGTAGATAGTCTACCTGCTCACCAATCTGAGCAACCAAGGCAAAAAATACTGAAGCAGCGGCGCCGAACAATAGCCAATTGAATTCACCTGCATTACTAAGGCCCTTTGGCTGATAGTCTGTCCAAGCAGGCAAAGTATCATATTCGACAATGATCACGGTAGCGATTGCCGCGATTTGTAATAGTAACCACAGAGTTTGCGTCCCGACTTGAAAACGCGAAATAGTGGTAATCCCCCGGATCACAATAGGGATAACCGCCACAGCGCAAATGAAATACCCGATCGATAGCGGAATACCCAGCAAGGCATGTAAAGCCGATGCGAGAATAGCGGCTTCAATCGCAAAGAAGATAAAAGTAAACGAAGCATAAATAA
>NZ_LWGE01001499.1:0-2136 GCF_001635315.1 Oleiphilus sp. HI0123 | reverse complement strand
AACGATGTGACGTACAACGTTACAAAATAGTTACAGTAAGTAATTGTATTTCAAAACAATGTGAAATATGGGTTAACAAACTGGAAGGTCGGGGAATAGAGAGAATTTTTGGGTGTAAATGGAAGGCCATAACAGGAGAGTTATGGCCTAATGTTTAATTGCTTCTACGAGGCTATTTAGCTTTGTTCAGCTCTGCAGCTTGTTTTTGCCACGTGTCAGAACCTCTGACTTTGCTGAACTCCTCAAGTGCTTTTTTATCTTTTGCTGAAGGCTTGGCCAATTGCTCGATTGATGTGATACCGGCTGCTATAAGTTTCTTTTCTAAAGCTGGTCCAACACCATTGAGTGCAGTCAATTTCAACGGAGACTTTGTAGCAGGAGCTGCTTTCTTAGCTGGAGTCGCTTTCTTAGCCGGAGCTGCTTTCTTAGCTGGAGTCGCTTTCTTAGCCGGAGCTACTTTCTTAGCTGGAGTCGCTTTCTTAGCCGGAGCTGCTTTTTTAGCCGGAGCTGCTTTCTTAGCCGGAGCCGCTTTCTTCGCAGGAGCCTTTGCTTCGACGCCTATTTTTTCAAGGAGTTGAGACTGTAGCTCATGAAACTCATCCAGGCGCTTGTCAAACTCCTTCTGAAAGCGGTTCATTTCTTTGTCGCGAAGCTTATCCAGATCTTCAACTACTTTCTTGATCGGCTCTTGAACTTGAGACTGCAAGCTTTCAAGTTGTTTGAACGCATCGTTAATCAATTGATTAAAATGATCGGATGTCTTCTCGAACTCTTTATTAAAGCGATTAAGTACTTTATCTAAACCAAATTTATCTTTACTAGTCATCTGATAAGCTCCTGCTAGGAAGGGCAACTAAATTCAAGTCTTAGTCTAGCTTATCTGTCGCAATATGGTAGTTCGGATCTTCTATCACGTTGACTTCGATCAAATCACCGGCGTTTTTAAGCAAGCTTCTACATTCCGGGCTTAGATGGCGAATGTGTAAAGTCTTGTTTGCGTTCAGGTAGCGCTCGGCTAGTGTGTCGATCGCCTCAATGCCTGAGTGGTCGTATACTCTGGATTGAGCGAAGTCGATAATAATGTCGTCGTTGCCCGCTTGAACATCAAATTGCTCTAGGAAGTTCGCAATTGAACCAAAGAACAGGGGGCCTTCTACTTCGTAGACCGTTGAACCTTCTTCATTCTCTTTCTCGTGAATATACACATGCTTCGCGTGTTCCCAGGCAAAGACGAGCGCGGAAACAATTACACCTACGATTACTGCAATTGCCAAGTCTGTTGCCACTGTGACACCAGATACCAGGATTAATACAAAAGCGTCAGAGCGGGGAACTTTTCGAAGAATTCGGAAGCTGGACCATTCAAAGGTACCGATGACAACGATGAACATAACGCCGACTAGTGCAGCAACGGGGATCTGTTCAATCAGAGGCGCGGCAAATAAGATGAAGCAGAGTAGGAATAAGCCTGCAGATATACCGGACAGTCTGCCGCGACCACCTGAATTAACGTTGATCATGCTTTGGCCGATCATTGCACAGCCACCCATGCCACCGAAGAAACCCGTTACAGTATTTGCCACGCCTTGACCGATACACTCTTGGTTACCTTTACCGTGAGTTTGTGTCATTTCATCGATAAGCGTGAGGGTTAATAGAGATTCAATCAAGCCAATCGCTGCCAATATGAAAGAATAAGGCAAGATGATCCACAATGTCTCCAGAGTGAAAGGCACTGATGGAATGCTAAAACTAGGTAAAGAGCCGGAAATTGATGCAACGTCACCTACCACTCGAGTATCAAGGCCAAAGAAAATGACGACCAAAGAGACAATGACAATGGCTGCCAGTGATGAAGGTATCGCCTTGGTTAATTTGGGTAAGAAATGAATAATAGCCATGGTAGCAAAAACGAGAGTAAGCATTGTGATCATGGCATTACTTTCGAGCCAGGCAATATCAATAATGGAACCTTCTAGTCCTGTTCCTTGCAACCAGCCCGTGCCGTTGTTTTCTCCAAACTGGCTAAGTTGAGCGAGGAAAATCACAATCGCGAGGCCGTTAACGAAGCCAAGCATAACCGGGTGGGGAACCATGCGAATAAACTTGCCTAGTTTTAGCATGCCTGCCGCAATT
>NZ_LWGE01001498.1:0-3602 GCF_001635315.1 Oleiphilus sp. HI0123 | reverse complement strand
TCTGTAGTACCCCTTGTGCACACCTACACGTTCGATTAGGGGAAATAGTCACCGACAGAATTAACAGAACTGATTTTCATAATCTTTTTAAGGGCGTCGAAATTCATGGAAATAACATCCGGATTGCATTCCAGTTAGATGGAAAAAGAATGAGGGAGCCCATTACCGGCATTCTCAAAATTAATCAGAATTCGCTTAACTATGCCGCTAACAAAAGAGCGGTGATTTTGAACGAAATAAAGTCTGGCAGTTTCGATTATCAAGCACATTTTCCGAACTCTCAGAACGCGCTTAAATATTCGGGTTCGGTTAGTAATGATATTGACCTAACCATTTCAAGAGGTGTTGAGATGTGGCTGGAATTGAAATCAGAAAACCGCGCTAAGTCGACAATCGAAGGCTATGAAGCCAAAGCGAAACATGTAAAGGCATATTTCGGTGATAAAACGATACGATCACTACGAACGACTGATATTACAAATTTCAGAAAACATTTAACACAAAACCTGGAAATGAAAGTTAAGACCGTAAACGACGTGTTTACGGTCTTACGCGGCGTGACAAGACTGGCTTACCAGGATCACATTACAAAGACAGACATAATGGAACGTATACCTAATCTTGAGAGAGATGAAACAGAGGGTCCTGAAGCTGATCCATATACAATAAAAGAACTGGAAAAAATAATTGAACTAGAAAGACGTGACTACAGTCGACCAGAAATAATAAACATGTTCATCTTTACGTGCTGGACAGGACTCTCTCTTTCGGAAGTAATCGCATTAGCGTGGGAAGATATCGACTTCAACACATACACAGTAAATATTAAACGTGCTTATGTAAGTGACGAATTCAAAGTGCCTAAGGAAGCCTCAAGAACACGCTCTTTTCAATTGTTAAGGCCTGCTATCGATACTTTATTGAAGCAGCATAGATATTCATATACGAACAAACCGATTGAAATCAGTGTAAAGAACAGAAGCAACACACATTCGACATCCTATAAAATCCGACCTATTTTCAAGAACTTCAAATCACAAACAGACGAGCAGCTTTTTAGCAAGCGGTCAGTAGGAACAGCTTATGAAACCTTGTTGAGAGAAGCTAACGTGCGGCATAGAGGCCCAAATCAGTGTCGACATACTTTCGCATCGATGCTAATAACAAAGTATGTACCACTTGGTATTGTTGCTGAAATTATGGGGCACACATCAGAATCGATGCTAAAAAAGCATTATGGAAAAATAATACATGAAGACAGACCTAGCACTGCTAAGTTGATTTCACCATTTTTAGGATTAGAATAAGATTTTAACGTGCTAGGAGGTGCACTAAGGATCCCGTTTTTACCCCAAAGTTGCCCCAAGAGGCTTTGAATCTTAACTAATAACTTGGGAAATCAAGGAGTAAAAATGGCGGTGAGCCAGGGATTCGAACCCCGGGTGGGCTATTAACCCACGCTGGTTTTCAAGACCAGTCCATTCAACCACTCTGGCAGCTCACCGCAATTGCTTTCATGTCGAAAGCGAGGTGTATACTAATGATTTTTTTAGCGGTGTCAACGATTTATTTTTAAAGTTTTTGAGAGTTGAATTTTCTATACTCGCCACTATTATAGGCATGTAAATGTAGTATTATTCTAACTAAACATACTTGGTTTAAAACGGAGCATTACATGCAAGATAATAGACATCCACAAGCTCAGGCGGCTCACACTCAAGGTGATAACCTCGCCAATATTATGGGTGCTAATTCGCAAGCGGCTTTAGGTGCTGATGTTTCATCGGTACTTAAGAACACATACATGCTATTAGGTTTAACGCTGGCCTTTTCAGCTGCCGTTGCCTATATCGCAATGGTTATTAACGCGCCACACCCTGGCATGATCATAACGCTGGTTGGTTTTTACGGTTTACTGTTCGGTATTCACAAAACGGCTAACAGCGGCATGGGTCTTGTACTTACCTTCGCACTGACAGGCTTTATGGGTTATACAATTGGCCCCATCCTTAGCATGTTCATTGGCGCAGGCGCTGGCCACTTAGTTGCTAACGCACTTGGCTTAACCGCATTCGTATTCTTTGGTCTTTCGGCTTATGCCTTGATCACACGTAAAGACTTTAGCTTCTTGGCAGGTACGATTACTGCTGGTTTCTTTGTTCTTTTAGGTGCAATGGTTATTGGTATCTTTACCGATATCGCGGGTTTACAGCTAATGATCTCTGCGGGGTTTGTACTTTTCTCGTCTATGATCATTCTGTATCAAACCAGTGAGATCATTCACGGCGGCGAAACAAACTACGTTCTAGCTACCGTGACACTATTTGTGTCGATCTATAACTTGTTCCTAAGCTTGCTTCAGCTACTCATGGCATTTAGCGGGGACGATTAAGAAATAAGCAACCCTTTAAAGCCATGCCTTGGTCTGTACTAAGCATGGCTTTTTTAGTTTTTAGCCCTTTAAAATATGAACATATCTGTATTAGTCCTTAACGCTCCCTACGATTCACAGTCGTCTTACAGCGCTTATCGATACACTAAAGCTGCCCTTCAGAATGGGCACAAGCTTTCTCGCGTCTTCTTCTATCAAAACGGTATTCATAGCGGTACTAAACTCGCGACACCACCACAAGACGAGTTTGATCTTTATAAAGCCTGGCAAGACCTTGGTACCAAGCACAACCTTGACCTGGTTATCTGTATTGCCGCCGCAGCACGCCGAGGCTTGATCGATAACACAGAGCAAGCTCGCCATCAAAAGGACGCAAACAATCTCGCTGAAGGTTTCGAGCTTTCCGGGCTTGGGCAACTAGTAGAAGCAATGGCCGTTTCTGACCGCTTCATAACCTTTGGAGCTTAAACAGAGGCAAGATGGATAAGAAATCTATACTCATTATATTAAACTCAGCCCCGTTCGGCTCCAGCGATGCAAAAGAAGCTCTCGACCTTGTGCTGGCTGCGGGTACCTTCGAGCAAGATATCAGCCTGCTACTCGCAACTGATGGCTGCTATCTATTATTGGAAGATCAAGACCCTGCAAACATACACCAGAAGAATATTCGCCAAATGATGAAAGCGCTTGCTATTTATGGTGTAGATAAAGTGCATATAGATAAACAAGACGCTGAAGACCGAAACATCCCGTTAAGCGATTGCTCACTTGCGATAAGCGAACTTAGTAAAGCACAAGTAAGCAATAAGCTTAACGATTCCGACATTATTTTAAGATTCTAGCTTCTTGGCCCCACTTTATGACCCTGCATATACTGAACAAACCACCCTCAGAAGTCGCTGTGAACCAGCAACTTTCAGACACGATCCTGGACGGTGACTGCGTAGTACTCATTGAAGATGGGGTTTTCCAATGCCTGGGAACCTCGTCTGAAGCCAGTCAATGGTCTTGTATTGCCGCGACGATTTTTGTACTGACTGAAGATGCCTTGGCTAGGGGTGTAAAAATCCCGGTAGACTATTGTAAAATTGATTACAATGACTTGGTTGAACTTACCATCAAGCATGAAAAAGTGCATAGCTGGTATTAAATCTAGCCTTTGCTAAACACATATTATGAGCGATCAAGACACGCTAAAAAATATCCAGTT
>NZ_LWGE01001497.1:0-1604 GCF_001635315.1 Oleiphilus sp. HI0123 | reverse complement strand
ATCTACTTGACTAAGCAATGTTCTATTTAGTTGATGCGTGCTAACCAGGCAAAGACTTCAAGCTGGCCACCTTCACTTTCTTTAAAGTGAATGCTCAGTACTTTGGCATGAAGCTTAACATTGGTATTTTCATTGATATTGCTAATTAACAAAGAGCTGTTATCTCCTCGTTGGATGATCACAGATTCTTCAGAAACGTCGCTCTCTTTTTCAAAGGCCAGCTGAATTGCTGCACGCTTGATGGCAAGCTTAATCTGGTCTGAAATCAAACCCGATGCGACAGGTTTTTGTACGGAACCGATAGCACCATCATAGCCAAGGTGTTTGGGGTCTTTTAACCAGGCATTATTGGTCACAGGCTTGGCTTCAGATTGGCGAATATCGCCATAGAGTGCCACGCGGCTGTACAAGGTTCCTTGAGAAGAGCAGCGGTCTGTTACGGCATAGGATAGTGCCTCTTGGGTACCGGTGTTTACCTCTCCATCTTGCTTAAATACATTGTAGCGAAAGTAATTGCTATTGGTTTGGCGGAAGTTCTTCTGCGCAACAATATCAACGCCATACATATATTCCGCCTGCATCAAGGCATTCTCAATTGATTTATAATGCTGCTCAACCGGGCTAGTTGCCTGGTAGCTTACGCCGAGCATGGCGATTTGATCGCCCTTTGAAGGAGTGCACAGCCAGGCAGGCTGACAGGCCGAGATATCGCAGCTTTGCGGAGGGCACTGTTTTGAGATCTCTACTTTGTCGAGCGTTGCGTAGCTGTAGGCATAGCCATCTAGGCTAAACTCATCGCTAAAATATAGGGTTTGGCCATTTAAGGAGGCCGAGTCTACTTTGTCATTAACGCTTTCTAAGACACTTTCAATATCTTGGTTAACCGCAAGGTAGTCAGCCAAGCTCGCCACCGCCCGTTTACGGCTCTTTGTTATCGGTGTCTCGCCACCAATGTAGAGGTCTCTGGCTAGGCCGAATTGGCCAATTCTTTCCTCTGTTATTGGCTGCTCTAACCAGCAGGCTTGGTCACCAATATTCGGTTTGCTTTGTTGGCCTGCACAAGCGACGAGCAGACATATGCTAGAGAGCGTTAGCGGTTTAAGAAAGAGTGCTCTTTTCATAGCAGCCTGCATTGATGGAAGAGGACGACTTAGAATAAACTAAGGTAAGGCTATGAAAGTAAATCCTTTTTGATAGCGATTGTTTCTGTTATTACTCTGGATATCGTTTTTGTATGAGCCCTTAAAGCCATGCTTGCTTCTAATAATTCGGATTGCGACGGTACCACCTGATTTTGCAGTCATCAGACCTGCATGGATCGCAGCAGTACACACTGATGAATCAACATAATATTTATTATTTCCCCCATAAACGTTTTGCACAGCTCCGTTTGGTGGGCAATTGTAAGCGAAGTCCTGGCCTAATCGATTTTGGAACCCTCTAGCCGAGCTTTTCCAACTTGCATCAACGGTTTCTTCAATATCAATGCCACTTACGTTAGGGAGGCTATTAGCCGTAACAGTTTGAACGACCGTATTTGATTTGGAGCCTGCAAGCATCAGTTTATTTTGCAATTCTGCCATTTGTTGCTTAAGTGCAAGGTT
>NZ_LWGE01001496.1:0-5089 GCF_001635315.1 Oleiphilus sp. HI0123 | reverse complement strand
AGGCTATCCAAACGGTATTGCGGGTGAAGATATTCATATCTTTGCGCGAATTGCTTCGGTGGCAGATGTGTTCGATGCGCTGGTGAATCGTCGATGCTATAAACAAGCTAGGTCTATAGACGAGACATTAAACTTCTTCAAAGAGATGAAAGGCACTAAGTTCGAGCCGCGTTTGGTTGATTTATTACTCGATACCCAAGAAGAGCTAATGAAAATTCAAGAGGCGCATGCCGATTAGGCATGCGCATACGATACTAGGTTTTACGCTTAGAATGCTAAGGCAAAGCCTAGTAGTATCGATAGAGTAGCGAGACCGGATGCAACAATGATTGTCGCCATTGCCTTGTCTTGTTTGGCTGCATCAGAACGAGTAAACGACGCTCTATCTTCGAAGGTCATTTGTTTTAGCGGTGCAGCTAGCATTGGCTTCATTTCGTTATCAACTAAAATTGAATCGTTGGCTGGGTTGTCCTTGCCTGAGCCTTTTTTAGTTTGATGAGGAATGCCGTTAATTCGTGTCTGAAAAGTTGTATTTTCGGCTTCTTCTTGTTCACTCTCTTGCAGCAACTCCAGCGCCCAGCTTTCATCAACCTCTTGCGGTTCAGTGCTCCGGTATGCTGTATAGGTTTGGTTAAACTTTTCGTATAGTGCAGTGGTTTCTTGAAGTGTGAGAGTCTGATCCTGCGCTTTTTGAGAGACCATATTCAAAATACGCGCACGCTCGTCGTGTATCTGTTTATTGTCTTGCTCTAATGCTGAGTTTCCGTAATCTTCAATTGTTGCTACTGACATGATTCGTTCCTGAATTAATTGCCTTCTCTCTCCTTGGCGAACCGTTATCTTAAAACGATAAACGTCGAAAAGGCGTTAAAAGTAAATTCCAATTTGCTTCTTATTACAGGTTCTTTGAATCGATATTATCGGGGGGAGAATAGGAATTCAAAAGCCATATCAAGCTCTTGATTCTATTTCGATAGTGAGTGCTCAATGCAGTTCACTATGACTAACTCTTCCCTGTTATTGTTGTAGATCGAGATACTATCCTGATGTGGGCAATAATAGGTGGAAAGCTGCAAGTGGTCAATGTTTGCCGTGTGAGACATTGACCATTCTTGATGAGGGAAAAATCGATAAATTAAAGTGCTCGAGTTTCTCCAACCTTCATCAATAAAGCATTTTCATCGCCATAGCTTTGATCTATAGCGGCTTGTTTAAAGCGAGGAGGGGCTTCAAATGGGTCTTCAGGTGTCAGCATGATAGCCCCCCAATGCATGCCGATGGTTTTCTGTGCTTTGATACTTCTTGCAATTTCAATGGCATCTTCAGGTGTCGCGTGAACAGAACGCATATACCTTCTTGGCTCATAGGCGCCAATACCAATTAAGGCCAAATCGAAGGGGCCTGCCCGTTCACCTATCTCCTTGAATATCTCACCTTTCGCTGTATCGCCCGAGAACCATATGCTTCTTTCCTTGGAGCGGAAGCTGAAGCTTGCCCATAGGGTCTTGTTGGTATCAAAGAGGCCTCTGCCAGAGAAATGCACGGCGGGTAGTGTGGTGATGGTTAGTTCTTCGACTTGTGTTTCTTGCCACCAGTCTTGCTCAATAACACGCTTGTAGCCTCGCGATGTTAAGAAGCGCTTAAGGCCCAAGGGTACGATGACTAAAGTTTCTTTTTTGTAGGGGTAGGCTCGAAGGGCTAAGTCATCTAAGTGGTCATAGTGGTTGTGGCTGATGGCTATGATATCGGCTTGGGGTAATGACTTGGCGTCAAATGCAGAAGGCACAAAACGTTTGGGGCCTAAAGAACCAAGGCCAGCAACTTCACTCAAGAAGGGGTCGGTAATGATAACTTTGTTGTTTAGGCGGAGGATAAAGGCTGCATGACCTATCCAGGTGATGCTAGGTTGCGGTGTATCGCGGTATTGCTGCTCCACTTGCTCCTTGGGCAGAATGTGGCCTTCAGGTATAGAAGGCATTCTATTTGCGAAGGGGAAGGTGGTAAAGAAGCGTATTGCTTCCCAAGTGCTACTAGTGCGTTTTGGGCTGCCGGGAGGGTTTCGAAACCCTCCTACTGGTAGATGATGTTGGGGGCGCTTGCTTGTCGACACTTGTGCTATTTCTTTCGTTTAACTGATTTTTTCTTGGCGCTTGTTTTCTTTCCAGAGGTTTTCTTTTTCTTCTTAGAACCAGCCGCTTTTCCGGAAGCTTTGAGTTTTTTCGGGCCTTTATAGTGACCTTCAAGCTCTTTAACTTTACGTCGCTTGAAGGTCTGCTTTAGAAAACGCTCTATACCGGCCATAAGGTTAAATTCAGGCGCGGAAATAAGGGTGATGGCTAAACCCTTTTCGCCCGCTCTGCCGGTGCGACCTATACGGTGGACATATATCTCACCACGCCTCGGCATTTCGAAGTTGATCACCAGATCCATGCCTTCAATATCAATACCTCGTGCAGCAATATCTGTAGCGACCATTACTTTCAGCTCGTTACGGCGCATTTTGCTCATCACGAGATTTCGTTGTTTCTGGTCTTTGTCTCCGTGTAATACACCAGCGCTAATTTCTTGTTGCTGCATGACACGGTAAACCTGATCTACTTGCTCTTTCGAGTTACAAAAGACAATGCTGTGACGATATGTTTCGTTTCTTAGTAGCCAGCATAGTAGTTGGTATTTGTGAGCGTTATCGTCAGCAAAGATGATTTGCTGATCAATTGATGTGTGAGTATCGCTTGTTTGGTTTAGCTCATACACTTTTGGCTCATCTAGCAACTGGTCTGCCAGGCCTCGAAGTGCTTTATTGGCTAGTGTTGCTGAATAGAGCTGCGTTTGACGCCGTTGATGACAGTGTTCTGAAATAGATAGAATCTCATCGCTAAAGCCCATGTCGAGTAAGCGG
Organism: Oleiphilus sp. HI0123; assembly: GCF_001635315.1. NCBI lineage: Bacteria > Pseudomonadati > Pseudomonadota > Gammaproteobacteria > Oceanospirillales > Oleiphilaceae > Oleiphilus > Oleiphilus sp. HI0123. The sequence goes on along the minus strand of NZ_LWGE01001496.1, from coordinate 2,190 downwards.
TCTGCTTCATCAAGTATCAGGATGTCTACCGAAGAAAGGTCTAACAGGTCTCTGGCAAGCAATTCAGACAAACGCCCCGGTGTTGCCACGATAAAGTGTGGCGGGTTTTGAATGATTTCGGTCTGTTTGTGGATGTCAGTACCGCCACCGATATGACCCAACTTAAGTGCTGTAAAGCGAGCTAGCTGTTTTGCCTGCTTAAGCACTTGTTGGGCGAGTTCACGTGTAGGAACCAATACCAGGGCAAGTATGTCACCGCCTTCTTCATGCATTATTTGGTCGAAGGTAGGGAGTAGATAGGCAGCCGTTTTACCACTACCTGTCTCAGCGCTGACAAATAAGTCTTCGCCATCGAGCGCGTCAACCAGGGTTTTTTCCTGAACTTCAGTCGGTTCTTTAAAACCTGCTTCTTCTATTGCTTGAATTAAACTGTCTTCGAGTTCACTGAACACAAATATTACCCTCTTCGAATGTGAAGCGGATAATACCAAATTAGAGCAAGAGTTATTAGAAGAAAGGAGAGAAATCGAGAAGTATTAAAATAAACAAGTAGATACTTGATTCTATCTGATTGCGCGCTTTACTCTAGACTTCTTCCCAATACTAACAATCTAATGTTGAACAAATCATATATGAATACCAAGCTAATTCACCTTTTTTCCCTGGTTTTCCTTATTCTTTTGCTTATTTCTACCAGCCTTTTTGCACGACCCAAAATTGGTTTGGCTTTGGGAGGAGGTGGTGCCAAAGGCGGTGCTCATGTTGGTGTGCTTAAAGCCTTAGAGCGTGAGCAGATTCCTGTTGATTACATAGCGGGCACCAGTATTGGCTCGATCGTAGGTGGCCTATATGCCATGGGTTACAGCGCGGCAGAGATTGAGAAGAAGATGATGGCTACTACGTGGGAGGAAGGTTACTCAGACTCGATTCCTCGTCAAGATTTACCTTATCGCTTAAAGCAAAGAGACCAATTTAATGTACCCTTGGATATAGGGCTGCGTGATTACCAAATTACCTCGCCAAGTGGTTTGTTGTATGGTCAGCGTGCCGCGCAGCTATTACGTGAGACCTTTGGTATGGTGCCGGTGCTATCGAGCTTTGATCAGCTGTCGATACCTTATCGAGCAATTGCGACCGACCTGAGCCGCAACGAGCAAGTTACACTAGATCACGGAGACCTACTTAGTGCTATGAGAGCCTCGGCCAATGTGCCTGGTGTGTTGGCACCTGTAAACTGGGACGGGCAGTTGTTAGTTGATGGTGGTTTGGTAAATAACGTTCCAATAGATGTCGTGAAACAAATGGGGGCGGATATCGTTATCGCAGTAGATATCGGGGATGAGTTAGCTAAGCCTGAATCCTTGACTGATACTTTTTCTATCTTGGGGCAGCTCTCTAACTTTCTCACCGTGGCCTCGACTGAAAAACAAAAGGCACACCTGGCGGCTGAAGATATTCTAATAAAGCCTGATATTGATAATTTGAGTACGACTGATTGGTCAACCTTTCACTTGGGAATACAAGAAGGTCTTGAAGCGGCTGAATATCATTTGTTGTCATTGCAGGCTTTGTCACTTTCGGAGGCAGAGTATCAGTCTTACCTGTTGGCAAAAGAGAGGGTGAAAAACCGTTTGGTGCGTGTGCAAAAAGAAGCATTTAAACAGATTAGAATAGATAACCACTCCAATGCTCATCAAAGTATTATTTCAGAAAACCTGGATTTAAAAGCGGGTGAGAAGTTAAGTCCGAGTCAACTTAACCAGGCATTAAGTCGAGTATATTCCCTTGATGAGTTTCAGCGAGTTGATGCCAGAATAATCCCCGAGAACGATCAGCACAGTGTCATAGTTACTGCCGAAGGAAAAGATTGGGGGCCGAACTTCCTTGAGTTTGGCTTGGGCTGGGAAACCAATTTTACCGATCAGTCAAAGACGGATCTTGATTTGGCTTATACCGCGACTAACCTAAGCGTTAATGGTGGAGAGTGGCGTTCGCAACTAGAGCTGGGAAGTGATCCTGAGTTAAATACGGAGTTATATTGGCCACTAACAAAATCCCGTACTTTTTATACTTTAGGTCGCTATGCCTTCGAGTCTGTTGACTGGCGTCTACTTGACCTCAATGTTCTTCCCTTAACTGTCGAGCAGAATATTCATCAGCTTCGGGCGGGTTTGGGGTTTAACTTTTCCA
>NZ_LWGE01001495.1:0-2117 GCF_001635315.1 Oleiphilus sp. HI0123 | reverse complement strand
GACTTGGTTAAAATGAAGTCAGGCGCTCGCAGAAGCGCTCAGAAACTGGAGAATGATAAGGATAAATCGGACGTGCTAAGTAAGTTGTTACACCTTCCCCGGTACCAGAAACGCCTGGTTACGGTTTTTGCAGACAGTCTTTGTCTACCTTTCGCCTTATGGATGGCCCTAAGTTTACGTTACGATGAACTTTATTTGCTTGAAAATAGCTCCGTATTGTTAGTCGCTTTTGTCACCGTTTTTACCAGTATTTTTGTTTTTGCGCGTCTCGGTTTATATCGGGCTGTTATTCGCTATATGAGTAATCATGCTTTACTGGCGATTATTTCTGGTGTTTCTATCTCTGCTATTATGTTGGCGGCTTTGGGCTTTTTATTTCAGGCGCCGATTCCTCGTTCCGTTCCCATTATTTACTGGTGTTTAGCGATGATCTTTGTCGGAGGGACGCGTATGTTAGCTCGCTCTCTGGTACACCGCGATATGATGAAATCCAAAGATCGGGTGATTATCTATGGTGCGGGTAAGTCTGGCTTGCAGCTAAGTTCGATACTTTTTCATGGCAAGCAGGTTCAGCCAATTGCTTTTATTGATGATGATATTAGTAAGCACGGTAGCATTCTTAACGGTATCCGCGTTTATTCACCCGAGAATATTTCTGAGGTGCTCAAGCGTTATGGTGCGCAGAGTATTTTGTTAGCCTTGGGCCATGCTTCCAGGGCTCGAAGAGCTGAAGTGATAAAGGGCTTGGAGCAGTACCCGCTTGCTGTGCAGACCATTCCACAAATTAATGATGTTGTCAGCGGTAAGGCGCGAATTGAAGAAATTCGTGATGTTGATATTGAAGACCTGCTTGGGCGTGATGAAGTCGCGGCCGATAGGGCCAGGCTTTCGGGTTGTATCTCAAATAAGGTGGTGATGGTCACTGGTGCGGGGGGGTCAATTGGCTCTGAGTTGTGTCGCCAAATCGTCAAGCTAAACCCGCGAAAGATTGTCCTGTTTGAATTGTCTGAATTTGCCCTTTATCAAATTGAGCAAGAGATTTCCAAGTATATTCAAAAACATACATTAAAGACTGAAGTGCATGCCATTATGGGCTCTGTGCAGAAACAGCATCGCATGGAAGTTATCATGAAGAGCTACGCTGTCGAAACGGTCTACCATGCCGCAGCTTACAAACATGTTCCTTTGGTAGAACACAATGTCATTGAAGGTGTTCGCAATAACGTCTTTGGCACTTGGTATTGTGCCGAAGCGGCGATTAAAGCAGGGGTAGATACCTTTGTGTTAGTTTCAACCGATAAGGCTGTTCGCCCGACTAATGTGATGGGCGCAACCAAGCGTTTATCGGAGCTTGTACTTCAAGGCTTAGCCCAGCGCCAGAACGATACACGTTTTTGCATGGTTCGCTTTGGCAATGTATTAGGTTCTTCGGGTTCTGTTGTACCGCTGTTTCGTAAGCAAATTAATGATGGTGGCCCGGTAACGGTAACGCACCCTGATATTACTCGCTATTTTATGACCATTCCTGAAGCAGCCTTGTTGGTACTTCAAGCAGGCTCAATGGGCGAGGGCGGTGATGTCTTTTTGCTTGATATGGGCGAGCAGGTTCGAATTGCCGATTTGGCAGGTAAGCTGATTCGCTTAATGGGCCTTGAGGTGAAGGATGATGATAATCCAAATGGTGATATCGAAATTCAGTATACCGGCTTACGACCAGGCGAGAAGTTATACGAAGAGTTGTTGATTGGCGACGACCCTTTACCAACCAGTCATTCTCGAATTATGAAAGGTCGTGAGATCTCATTACCTTGGGTTGAAGTAGAAGCCTTGCTTGAGAAGATTGATAAATACTCTCATCTATTTGATTGTTCTTCAGTGCGTGAGACGCTACTTAAAGCGCCTCTAGGGTATAACCCATCGAACGAGATTGATGACCTTGTTTGGAAGCAATCTCAGCATGAGTTGATACCCGAACATAATGCTTCAGCGAATGAAGAAGCACCCGTAAAGCCAAAAGTGGTTTCGATTTCAAAATCGCCCAAAAAACTGGCCTGATTTACTGCGCTGCCAAATGAGGGTGGCGTGAGCAGAGTTATCTCGCTTTTTAGCACTACTTT
>NZ_LWGE01001494.1:0-1942 GCF_001635315.1 Oleiphilus sp. HI0123 | reverse complement strand
TGTTTGATGTCTATCTTGGTATGTTGGATGACAATGCTCTGGCAGGAGAAGTGATCACCCAGATAAAAGCCGGGAAGTCTGCCCAAACCGCATTAAAAAATACCATTAGTGAATATGCACGTCATTTTGAAATGATGAATGATGCCTATCTCAGCGAAAGAGCTGTAGATATAAAAGATCTGGGTTGCCGTATACTTTCATACCTGCAAACAGCGGATAAAAAACAGCATGACTATCCCGATAATGCGATCCTGGTCAGTGAAGAATTAACCCCTACTATGTTGGGTGAAATTCCGAAAGAGAAGCTACTCGGTCTTGTTTCGATTAAAGGCTCAGGAAATTCTCACGTAGCAATCTTAGCCAGAGCGATGGGGATTCCCACTGTCATGGGTGTGGTGGATATGCCACTCACACAGCTGGACGATAAAGAGTTAATAGTCGATGGCTACAATGGTGATATTTTTGCCTGCCCTTCTGAAGAGCTGCGTGGCTACTATGAGCAGATCGTCGAAGAAGAGAAGGCGCTGGATCAAGGCTTAGAGAAGTTAAAGAGCCTACCCTGCGAAACTAAAGACGGGCATCGCATCTGTGCCTGGGTGAATACCGGTTTAATGACTGATGTTGTTCGTTCACTGAATCAAGGCGCTGAAGGTGTTGGTCTATATCGAACTGAAGTGCCATTCATGATCAATGAGCGTTTCCCAAGTGAGCAAGAGCAGATGGACTGCTATCGCGAGCAACTGGAAGCGTTTGCACCGAATTATGTCACCATGCGTACCTTGGATATTGGCGGAGACAAAGCTTTATCCTACTTTCCGATCACAGAAGAAAACCCCTTCCTGGGTTGGCGAGGAATTCGTGTAACTCTGGATCACCCAGAGATATTTTTGGTACAAATGAGGGCTATGCTGAAGGCGAGTGTGGGCCTCGATAATCTGCGTATTATGCTACCGATGATCTCAAATGTTAACGAGGTTGAGGAAGCGCTACATCTTATTTATCGTGAATATCATGAAATCTGTGCTGAAGGTTATGACATATCTATGCCTCAAATCGGTGTCATGATAGAAGTACCTGGTGCAGTGTATCAAGTGAAAGAGCTTGCTGAACGAGTTGACTTCTTGTCAGTTGGTTCAAATGACTTAACCCAATACCTATTGGCGGTGGACCGAAATAATCCGCGTGTTGCCTCGCTTTACCATTCTTTTCACCCAGCTGTACTTCAAGCGTTATATAAGATTGCTCAGGATACCGCTGATCTACCCGTGCAGTTGAGCATTTGTGGAGAGTTGGCCGGTGACCCGGCTGGTGCCGTCCTATTGCTGGCGATGGGGTATGATGCTTTGTCTATGAACGCCTCAAATTTGCTTAAGGTTAAATCTGTTATTCGTGATATCGATATGACTTGGGCGAAAGACTTGTTAGATAGTGTTTTAGCACTGGATTCGCCCTACATTATCCAGAGTACGCTTAATTTGGCTTTAAAAGAAGCGGGCTTTAGCCGTTACCTACGACCTAGCAAAATTGGTGAGGAAAACTAGTCTGCTGCTTCCTAGTGTGAATACTCTAGTAATTATATTTACGCTTACTATTTTTAGAATTGATTAAATTGGACGATAGAGGTTATTGAATGTCTGAGGCGCAGCCAACAGAAAACAAAAAACTAACGTTGGGGATTGCACTCGGTGGCGGTGGCCCATTAGGTGGCATATATGAGATAGGGGCACTGCGTGCGATTGACGAGGCGCTCGAAGGGCTCGATTTCAATGACTTAGATATCTATGTAGGTGTAAACTCAGGCTCTTTTGTCGCAGCGAATCTAGCGAACCAGATGACTCCTGCACAAATGTGCCGAATCTTTGTGCGTAATGAGGCTGATGTTCACCCTTTTCATCCTGAAGTCTTTTATAAGCCGGCTTTTTCAGAATATACGCGTAGAATA
>NZ_LWGE01001493.1:0-1943 GCF_001635315.1 Oleiphilus sp. HI0123 | reverse complement strand
GCCTCTACCTTCTTGCCTTCTACATATACTGCACCGCGACCCAAGACATCTTTAGCTGCTGCACCATTCTTTACCAAAGCCGCCATTCTTAGTACAGCAGATACTGGCAACTCCGACTGCCCCTCAGCATCAACATCAACTTCCGGAACATTATCTGGAATCTCACCCAAACCGACTCGGTTGCCTGCCGAGTTATGCGCCGTCGCCGCCGACTCCGCATCATGGAAACGCTCAATGATTTCGCGCGCAAACAGATCTTTAACCTCTTGCGGGTTTCTCCCTTGCGCAACCTCTTGTTTAAGAACCTCTATCTCTGCCAATGACTTAAAGCTTAATAATTCATAGTAGCGCCAGATCATTTCATCAGGTAGCGATAGCAACTTCGTGTACATCTCACCCGGCGCATCATTCACACCCACATAGTTATTGAGCGATTTGGACATTTTCTGGACACCATCCAAACCCTCTAATAAAGGCATCGTTAGAATTGTCTGAGGATCCATACCCGCATTTTTCTGCAAAGTACGCCCCATTAATAAGTTGAACTTTTGGTCAGTTCCACCCAATTCAACATCTGCCGCCATTGCAACCGAGTCATAACCTTGCACTAACGGGTACAAGAACTCATGAATTGCAATGGACTGCTCCCCTTTAAAGCGCTTACTAAAGTCATCACGCTCTAGCATTCTCGCTACAGTATATTGCCCGGCCAGCTTGATCATATCCGCAGCAGACATCTTCGACATCCATTCTGAGTTAAACATGACCGTTGTTAACTCAGGATCTAAAATTTTGAACACCTGCTCTTTATAGGTCTGCGCATTTTGCGCCACCTGCTCTTCAGTCAAAGGCGGCCGTGTAGCACTTTTACCGGTAGGATCACCAATCATGCCGGTAAAGTCGCCAATCAAGAACAGCACCTCATGACCAAGATCCTGGAACTGCTTCAACTTATTAATGAGTACCGTATGCCCTAAATGTAAATCTGGAGCAGTTGGGTCAAATCCAGCTTTGACACGAAGTTTCTTCCCCGCCTCAAGCTTCTTTACTAAGTCTTCTTCTACTATTAACTCTTCAGCTCCGCGTTTAATAATTTCTAGAGCTTCTTGAACCGATCCCATCTTAAACTTCACCTTTCAACGCATACCAATAACAATCGAGAAACAATCGCGACATCAAAAAACAAACAAGTATATCATCTTTAACATTACTGTAAGCTTTATAAACAAACATTGACTTTGCTTGAACCCAGCTTACAACTATACTTATAGGAATATTTAACAGATTTTCACATTTTTATGTGACTTCTAAAAAGCATTAATACTCACTTTATTGAGTAAAGCAATTAATTAAAGCAGGCCAGACGTTGATTCACGCCTTTCCAAAAAAGCACATGATAGCCGCCAGCCTCACCGGCGCGGTAATGACACTTGTACTTGCACTGAGCCCTAGCAGCAAAGTCAATGCAACCAGAACGTCCATCGAGATTGATCTAGATAACCAGGTTTTGTCTAGCAGCGAGAGCGTTAAAGCATTAAACACGCAAGAGCCCAGCCAGCAGCCCCTGATTGCCAGCCCAACGCCTAAAGTCGAAAACTGGCAGAGTTTTGATATCAAATCAGGCAATACATTATCAACACTGTTTGCTAAAGCCGGGTACAACGATAAAATCATGTACTCCGTTATACACTCGTCGAAAGCTGCAAAGCAGATTGCCAACATTTACCCTGGCGAAAAGATCGCCTTTCTTAACGATGAGAACGAGCAACTTTCCCAAATCAAACTGGTTCGCTCCCCCCTTAAGTCAATTGTATTTAAACGGGATGAAAACAATTCTTTCACTAAAGAAGTTGTTACTCGCACCCCGGATGTTCATATCGCCTACGGTGAGGGAACTATAGAAAGCTCATTATTCCTTGCAGGGCAAAAGGCCGGGCTCTCAC
>NZ_LWGE01001492.1:0-3953 GCF_001635315.1 Oleiphilus sp. HI0123 | reverse complement strand
TGGCTCGGGGCCACGAGTTTGCATCGGGCAATCATTTGCGATGATGGAAGCGAAAATAATACTTGCAACAATTATGAGAAGATTCGAAGTCGAATTAGATGAAAACAATGTGTTTGACCCTCAACCTCTCATTACGCTCTCGAATAATAAGGGCATGCAAGTTAAACTAAAAAGCCGAGATAATTAGAGACTTTGCTAATGAAAACTGCGATGGCGCGTCATATTCTTGTAAAAGATGAGCAAACTGCCAACACGATAAAACAAGCCTTGGCTAAAGGGGGTGACTTTGCAAAACTGGCGCGCAAGCACTCTAGCTGCCCTAGCAAAAAGAATGGTGGCGACTTAGGCGAAATTCGGCCTGGTGACTTAGTTAAGCCCGTTGAACAAGTAATTTTCAAAAAAGCATTAAAGACCGTTCACGGTCCAGTAAAGTCAAAATTTGGCTATCACCTGATCGAAGTTTACTTTCGAGGCTAAGATAACAACCCTCGTAAGACATTAGCACCAATATCGCCATTAGCACCGATCACCAAAACTTTCATTGTAGATCCTTATTATTCTCTTTTACCTTCCTTGCTATTTCATATGCCAGATTAGTGGTCCGCGTTGCATGCACCGGCCTGTTGGGATTCAAGATACGCTTTTACATCGTCGGCGTAACGTTCCTCAACGGGCACAAACTCACCACGTTCATCATCAAAAGCCCTTACGTCTCCGGCACCAATATCGTAGGTCCAGGCATGTAGCTGAATTTTATTGGTAGAAAGTTTGGCAGCAACATGAGGGTGGGTCTTTAAATGCTGCAACTGAAGCAAAACGTTTTCATCAATCAACATAGCCAGACGTTCATCATGGGAGCCCTCTGGCAGCTTTTCCATAACAATCTGATGCGCAGCCTTTGAGTAGCTGAGCCATTGTGTCACATGAGGAAGGTTAGTGAGCGAGTCAGGGTCCATCACGCCGGCCATTGCCCCACAACAGGTGTGTCCACACACAATAATATGTTTGACTTCAAGAACGGCAACAGCATACTCAATCGTTGCCGTGGTACCACCAGTATAGTTGCTATGCGGTGGAACAATATTGCCTGCATTTCGACATATGAATAGTTCCCCTGGTTCCGTCTGAACTAAAAGGTTTGGGTCAATACGAGAATCAGAGCATGTAATAAAAAGAGCTTCTGGATGCTGCCCTTTCACAAGTTGATCGAATAGTTCTTTCTTCTGAGGGTACACTTCGGTTTTGAATCGTACGATTCCACTGGCTATTTTTGGCATAACAATTCTCTATAACTCAATTAACGTGTTGAATAATAGCTTTCTCAACCGGTATAGGGAAGCGATATAGCAAGGAAAAGCCCTAACTAATTTTTTATGTTCGAGTGCCCTATTTTGACGCATAAAAAAACAGGCTCGCGCCTGTTTTTTTATGTATAACAACGTAGAGAGCTTAGTTTCTCGCGGTAATTGTATAGCTGGAATCTGGATGATACTTGATATCAGACATGTAAATGCTTCCCATAGTTGGGCCGCTAGTATTTCCTTTAACTCGAATATTCTCCATGCTAATTCGAGCAATTTCTGTCGGCATATATATTTTTATACCGCCTTCGTCAGTAATTTCTATAGGCCCTCTTCCTTCCTGGTATTTCAAACCCTCAATAGAAATATCTGCTTCAATCAGGTTAGATATCGGACCAACACCTGCCATGGTTAATACACTGTCCGCTAACTCATAAGCCACTTGCTCATCCTTGGGCTCTTCATATTCATCTTCGTCGTTATATTTATGCTGAAAACCGGCAACCGCTCCGTCAGCATTCTGACCGATGCTAAGCCCCATACCTGGTATTGGACCGAACCCTTGGGCATTAACACCTGCCAAAGCTTCGTCATCAAGCATCTGCATGCCGCCAAACTTACCTAACTGTTCTCGTGTTAGCTCAGCGCTACTGGTGTTATTAATTGGTAAAGCTGCAGCGGGACTCGCAGCCATAGCAAGCATCGGTTGAAACGGCGCCGCAGCCAAAGCAACAAATGCTGCAGTGTAACGGTAACGAGACTGATGCTTAAGTGTTCTATTTAGCTCTTTCTCACTAATCCAGCCTTGCTTAATTAAGACCTCACCAAGCATCATGTTCTCGGAGGCTTGAAGCTGAAGTGCTTGATCAAGTTGCGCTTCGCTAATATAACCGCGGTTTACTAATAAGCGCCCAAGTCTGGATTTTGCTATTTGCTCATTATGCTTAGTCATACTTCCCCCGGGATAGTCGATCTTTATCTTATTAAGGTACTCTGAATCATTAATGGCTTATTAAAATATATACAGCCATCTAAGTAGTTGGTGAAATAATGGCCAGAAAAAGCCAATTTGTATGTGGGAGATTGATTTCGGTCAGTAACAAGATGTTATCCTGTGTCTATTCATGTGAATAGACACCGTTTTTGCTTTATACTAAGCACCGAAAATATTCATAGCTTGCTGATTTAATTAACCTTTCCCAATTAATTTATATAGAGTTGAAATACACACCATGAGAAATTCCAATCTATCCTTATTTAATAAATTTGTGTGCCATTTAACATTTATATCTTTGTGCTGTTTTGCGCTAGCAAGTCATGCAAAAGAAATGAATAGCAATACGACTCAAGCGACCATCACAACCAACCTTGGCATTATCGAGCTCGACCTTTTTAAAGACCGCGTTCCCGTAACCGTTGCGAACTTCATCCGTTACGCTAACGAAGGCTTTTATAACAACACTATCTTTCATCGCGTTATTCCCAACTTTATGGTTCAAGGTGGCGGTTTTGATCAAAAAATGAGACGAAAGCCCGTCTCTTCGCCCATTAAGAACGAAGCTAATTCTTTTATTCCTAATTTACGCGGCACTATCGCCATGGCACGAACGAACGACCCGCATTCTGCGACTTCTCAGTTCTTCATAAATGTTAAAGACAATATGCAGCTTAATAAATCCGGGCACAACGCGGGTTATGCCGTATTTGGCAAAGTAACTAAAGGACTCGAAATAGCCGATAAGATATCTAAGGTCGCCACCAAGTCTGATGGTTATATGCGAGACATTCCCATAGACACAATAATCATTCAATCAATTACAATTACCGAACCGAGCTCCGAGCCTGAAAGTCCGGCACCCGCAACCAAGCAATAGCAAGCCATAAAATATGAATAGAGAAGTCGACAATTTTTCGGTAGCTAATCTTGGCTGGGAAGGCGATATTCCAGCCTCGAAAGAATACGATGACGTTTACTTCTCGCTTGTTGATGGCCTTAAAGAGAGCCAATATGTTTTCATTGAAGCCAATCAACTCGCATCTAGACTAATAGGTAAAAGCTTCGCACTAAAACCCTTTATCGTCGCTGAAGCAGGATTTGGTACCGGGCTAAACTTTCTCTTAAGCTGGCGACAATGGCTGGCCTGTGAAGAAAAAGGCCGTCGTGACTTTCACTACATCTCATTCGAAAAACACCCACTATCTCTATCAGATCTTAGAAACTCTTTGAGTAAATGGCCTGAGCTTGCAGATTTATCTTCCCAACTATGCGACGACTATCCTTTCACTATAAAAGGACACCACACACTGAAGTTCGAGTGTGGCCGAGTCATCCTCACACTGGTTTTTGGGGATATTTATGAGTCCCTGGATGAATACCGTTTTATGGCAGATTGCTGGTACCTGGACGGTTTTTCCCCTAATAAGAACCCGGAAATGTGGTCACCTGCTCTTTTTAAAGAAGTTGCCAGACTATCATCTGACGGAGCCACTTTTTCCACCTTCGCCGCTGCGTCAGCTGTAAGACGAGGGCTAGAATCGGCAGGTTTCAGTGTTAAGCGCCAGAAAGGCTTTGGCAAAAAACGAGAGATGCTTCTTGGCTCTATTACAAAACAAGACCTCAGTTCTACCGACCACTTACCTTCAAGCAAAACA
>NZ_LWGE01001491.1:0-2249 GCF_001635315.1 Oleiphilus sp. HI0123 | reverse complement strand
AAAGGCTTCTTAATCACCAAATCTCATGCGCAAGAAGCCATGAACCAGATTACCGATATTGTTTTTGATAAAACAGGGACACTAACCAAAGGTGAACTCAGCATTTCTGGTGTGAAGCTTTTTAGTCACTGCGGAGAAAGTAAAGCGCTTGAAATCGCTGCCGCACTAGAACACCACTCCAGCCACCCGATCGCCAAGCCTTTTTCTGAATTTTTCACCAGCCCAGCCGAAAGGGTTACAAACCATCTTGGAAAGGGCCTCGAAGGTTTTTTTCAGGGGCAACACTACGTACTGGGCAATGCAGAACTCGTTGAACTAAAACAGAGTTGCGAACAAGCATTACAACAGCATAATGGCCTAAGCCTATATCTGAGCGATGGCGAGAACCTGATTGCGCAATTTATGCTAAATGATGCTTTACGCTCCGACAGTAAAGAAAGCATCAAACAGTTTCAGGAAGCGGGTATCACCACTCATATATTAAGTGGAGACCACCAAGACTCTGTCTCCATTCTCGCCTCTAAACTCGGCATCGCTAACTACAAAGCAAAACAGTCGCCCGAGCAAAAATTGGCCTATGTCAGAGGTTTACAGGCCGCAGGCAAACAGGTCACAATGGTGGGTGATGGTATTAACGACCTACCTGTCCTGTCTGGTGCTAAGTTATCAATATCGATGGGCGAAGCCAGCGACATTACCAAGTTAAATTCAGACGCTATTCTGCTCAATGGAAATATGACGGTTATTAACGAAGCTTTCCAAAACGCGCAGAGAACACGTAAAATCATTAAGCAAAATATGACCTGGGCCATCATGTATAATCTATGCATGCTCCCGATGGCTGCAGCTGGTTGGGTTCCACCTTATTTCGCAGCCCTGGGAATGTCCTTGAGTTCTTTATTAGTTGTTTTTAACTCTCTCAGGTTAAAGCGCTAACATGGACAAGTCGCGAGCGTTGGAAAGGTGCTCCAATTAAACTGATTTAAGATAAGAGTTAGCTTCGATGGAAATATTGTATATTCTAATTCCACTATCAATCATTCTTGTTGCTTTAGCGATTGCCATTTTTGGCTGGGCAGTTAAGAACGGACAGTATGATGACCTGGAAGGCCCCGCGCACAGCATTCTCTATGATGATGATAAAGACATGATCCCGGGGCAAAACAACAAAACTCAAAAGAAAGACCTGAATACTAAAGACAGTCAACATAGTGAAAAATCGGACGACTAAGTTTGCTAAATGACCCCGGTATTCTTATTTCTGCCTTTATGCTTGGCTTTCTAGGCTCTGCACATTGCTTGGGAATGTGCGGAGGTTTAGCAAGTGCCTTAGGTTTACATACCTCATCATCAAACAAGGCAAGCTTCTTACTCTCCTATAATCTGGGGCGCGTTATAAGTTATTGCATCGCAGGACTGATTGTTGGCAGCCTTGGTTTCTGGCTGAGCAAACAATTAGCAGCCTTAGAGGTTCTCAGATATTTAGCTGCAACAATGTTAATTCTAATGGGTTTATACCTAGGCCAATGGTTTAATGGAATACTCTGGGCTGAAAAACTAGGTAGTAAACTCTGGCCCTTGATTCAACCATTATCAAAGCGTTTTATGCCTATTAAATCAATCAAAGATGCGCTAGTGGTTGGCATGGTGTGGGGTTGGCTACCGTGTGGTTTGGTATACTCGGCTTTGATCTGGGCAAGCTTGGAAGCAAGTATCTTCGGTTCAGCACTAATCATGCTTGCTTTTGGCCTAGGCACCCTGCCTTCAATGTTGAGCAGCGGTTTATTAGCACAAAAACTATCCGCGACAATTAGAAAACGCTGGTTCCGCTCTTCTGCCGGAGCAATGATGACTTTATTCGGCTTATGGTCTTTGCCAGTCATCCAGAAAACAGTTTACCAGCTATTAAACGCTTAGCTAAGAAGCCCAATGATAAATTTCTGAAAAAGGCTCAAAGAAACTTTCATATTGTTTATACGCAGAGACGGCATCCTGATTTATTTCCCGCCTAATTTGAACATGACTCGCCGTTCTACTTAGCAACTTATCTTCTTTATGAAAATCCAAACACTGTTCTCCCCAAGGCAAGTCGCAAAACGCCATAAGCGCCTTGGATTCAGCTTCCGGATCACACACTAATTCCTCATATTTAACTGTTGTCACACGTTGAGGGTAGGCATTCTTTGTCCGATCCATTGCTACTAAACAATTATCCACATACTTGAATATATTATTTAAGTCATGAGCCC
>NZ_LWGE01001490.1:0-545 GCF_001635315.1 Oleiphilus sp. HI0123 | reverse complement strand
TTAACGAACTTGGACATAGCTGCGATGTCGACGCTGCAATGTCTGCAGTAGAGAATGCATACCCATAACCCAATAGACAGGGCTAGGGTATGAGTAATCCACTCCTACCCTAAGCTTTGTATCTCAAGCAAAGCGAAATGAAAAAACTCCTTTTGGTCGCCCACAGCCCGTCTGAAAATACACAAGCCCTACAACAAGCTCTGTGCCAGGGTGTCATCAGCCAAGCTCTTGAGCAAGTTGAATTCAAGTCGAAAACTCCTTTTGAAACACAAGCAGAAGATGTACTAAGTGCAGACGCCATTATACTCGGCACTACCGAGAATCTAGGCTACATGAGTGGTGCCCTCAAAGATTTCTTCGACCGTTGCTATTACCCATGCTTAGAAGCGAAACAAGGCTTACCCTGTGCCGCGTATATTAGAGCCGGTCATGATGGCACAGGTACAATTCGTGCTCTCGAAACCATTACCACTGGCCTTAAGTGGCGATGGGTACAGGAGCCCCTTTTACTAAAAGGCGCTTACCAAAAAGAGTTTGAGAGCCAT
>NZ_LWGE01001489.1:0-2414 GCF_001635315.1 Oleiphilus sp. HI0123 | reverse complement strand
ACCATTATCTTTTGCGGTCACTTTACCGAAGACGCTCATACCTTTACTGAAGAAGAAATTCAGGGAGAGTCACAAGGTGAATGGTATTTCCGTCAGATACTGGGTTCTTCAAATCTAGAGGGCAACAAGTTATTCCATATTATGACAGGTCACTTGAGCTGCCAAATCGAACACCATTTATATCCAGATGTGCCAGCACGTCATTACCCAGCAATGGCTGTTGAAGTTCAGAAGATCTGTGAGAAATATCAGATCCCTTACAATACGGGAAGCTTTTCAAGCCAGTATAAAACTGTTGTAGGACGGGTACTTAAATATTCCAAGCCTACTGCACAAGAAGCTATGGCTTAATACTAAGCTAAGTTTCTTTTCCTTTTACCCTTTAACGCAGCTAATGACCCCAATTGTTAGTTGCGTTTTTTTGTTGTAAAACGCTAAGCTGTTTGCGCCAGCTGGCCAGGATAAGTTATCTCTTGCTTTAAGCGTCTTACATGCAGCTCTTCGACAACCAGACTCTGCTTTTCATCTACCCCTCCACAGCAAGCCCTCAGGTATTCTAGATTTCCACTCACCTTAAAGCTCACATTACCAGATAACATTGCAGACTTAGATTCTCCCATACACTGCTCGTCAACCAAGATCGTATTCTCTCCCTGTGCATCTTTGTAGCTTAACCAAAGAGATACCGGTTTTTTCGCTGCTTGCGCCAAACTCAACCAAACCGCCGCATTAAAGGTTAACAACCTGGGTTTGGCGCTACTAACCTTTTGTTGCGCACTCGGCTTTTGCCTAAGCATCTTTAAAAAGCCCAACCTTTCCTTCGTATTATTTAAATTCTTAGGTACTCGAACATCAGAATACTCACTACGCGGCACTTCACTAAGGGTTTTCAGCATAAGTAATTTTGAAGGTATGGAAGACACAAGAAACTCCTAAATTTGATATGTTTTAAGCTTACCCTATCTACCGCCTACGCACCGCGTGTCAGTCGTTATAAAGCTTGTGCCTTAGCGCACAAGGCTACATTAGCTAATACTGAACTTACATCTCACCACTTACACTCACACAAACTTACAGAATTGACTTGGATCAACAAATGGTAACAGGAATTATTCTCACCTTGTATTAATTATCATTTATATATCTAATACCCACATTACCAGCTTAGACCGGAATCTCTAACTATGAACACAGCCCGCCCCCTGCCAGTCTTTTTCACATACCGGAAAGGCCATTCCAAGCTAGCGTTAAGTCTATTCATGTTGATAGCAATCTGTTCCAGCCACATTGCCCTTGCACAAATAAACTCTAAAGAAGCCCTAGGTGAACTACTCTACTTCGACCCAAACCTTTCATTAAACCGGACTCAATCTTGCTCTAGCTGCCATAACCCTGCGACAGGGTTTGTCGATAAGCGCACACATGACACAAGGCATACTCACCTTGAAGGAATGGTTTCGTTAGGTGACGATCAACAATCTTTTGGTGACCGTAGCGCACCAACCAGCAGCTATGCGAACCAGATTCCTATCTTTCATGTTAATAAGAAAGGAAAGCATGTTGGAGGACAGTTCTGGGATGGCCGAGCAGCAACACTGGCTGACCAAGCGAAAGGTCCTCCACTCGCAGGTATCGAAATGGGTATACCTAACAAAGAAAGTATGCAAGCACGTCTACTTGAATCGGAGGTCTATAAACAAGCCTTCTCTAGCCTATTTGGAAAAGACATATTAAGTAAACCGGGGAAGCTCTATGACGCCATGGCCGAAAGCATCGCAGCCTTTGAAAAAACCGATTTTTTCTCTCCCTTCGACTCAAAGTATGACCGCTATTTAAGAGGCGAATATGAACTTAGTAAGCAAGAAGAACTTGGAATGACCTTATTCTTCTCGCAGCAATTCACCAACTGTAACCAATGCCACCAATTACGAAGCAGCCCAACCGCGCCGGATGAAACCTTCAGCAATTATGAGTATCACAACATTGGTATACCGACAAACCTTGCTGTTCGAAAACAAAACAAGCTCGACGAAGACTATGTCGATATAGGTCTACTCGCGAACGCTCAAGTCCACGATGAAAAGCATAAAGGAAAATTCAAAACACCAACGCTTCGAAATGTCGCCGTCACCAGCCCTTACATGCACAACGGTGTTTTTAAAGAGCTTCGAACAGTTATCGACTTCTATAACAAATATAACTCCAAAAGCGCCAAGCGTCAGATAAACCCAGAAACGGGCGAAAGCTGGGATAAGCCAGAATTCCACGAAACAATCTCTTTTGAGGAACTTCAATCAGGCCCTGCGCTAGATGACAAGCGTATTGATGCGCTAGTCGCATTTTTAAAACTACTGACAGATAAACGATATGAAAGCCTAATCACTGACTAGACTATAAATCTTATTGATAATACT
>NZ_LWGE01001488.1:0-1501 GCF_001635315.1 Oleiphilus sp. HI0123 | reverse complement strand
AAGACGATACAGTTTCACCACTACCGGATAAAACACTTGCTTCCCGCTCTAGTGAAGAAGGCTTCATAAAACGGCCGCTCCACCGTGGCATAACTCTGCGAATCCGTTCTTCTAATGGCGGGTGCGTAGCAAAAAACTGGGTGAAGTAGCGCCTAGGAGATCCGATGCGAGAAAAGAACAAGTGGCTCACTTCATGAGCGCCATGATGCACAACTTGTGACTGGGCAGTGGCACCACCAATCAAACTCAAGGCCTCACCAATACCATTGGGGTTTCGGGTAAACTGCACTGCAGAGGCGTCGGCCAAAAACTCTCTCTGACGGCTTACAGCAGACTTTATGATCATGCCAAATAACTGGCCAATCGAGCCAAGTAGCCATAGGCACAAACCAAATGCAAACAGGCCCGCAACCACGCCGCCATTATTTCGGCCATGACCATAGCTACGATAGCGACGCCCTCGTTGACTCGTCATACGCATCACCATATGACCACTTTCACTAATCATTAGAATGCCATGCAAGACAACCAGTAACTTCATGTTCAGGCGCATATCGCCATTAAGAACATGGCTAAATTCGTGAGCAATAACTCCCTGCAGCTGATCTCGGTTAAAAGTATCCAAACAACCTTGTGTGACGCCAATAACGGCATCCTCAACCGACAAACCGGCGGCAAAGGCATTAATACCTGGTTCTTTTTCAAGCAAATAAACTTGTGGCACTGGGATACCCGCGGCCAAAGCAATCTCCTCGACAACATTTAGTAAGCGCTTTTCCTGAGCCTGGCTTGAGTTTGTCAGAACAGGTCGACCGCCCAAAGCTTCAGCGACAACCCTTCC
The DNA here is from genome assembly GCF_001635315.1 of Oleiphilus sp. HI0123. Lineage (NCBI taxonomy): Bacteria > Pseudomonadati > Pseudomonadota > Gammaproteobacteria > Oceanospirillales > Oleiphilaceae > Oleiphilus > Oleiphilus sp. HI0123. The sequence continues at coordinate 660 of NZ_LWGE01001488.1, read as the reverse complement.
TCCGTCTCGCAAAGAGAGCCATTTGAACAGCATAGCCATCGCCAAGACGCCTACGACGAGAAGCGTCGTCCAGGTAAATTTTTTCCAACCTAGTGCGGTGATCAGGTTTTCGCACCACTGAAAAATGTTCCCGCCTGCATCAGCAATCGGATTCACTCCATCCAGTGCATACTCTGGGTTACTGTATAAAACGAAAAACGCGACACAGAGGTTTGTAAGCAAAACCAATAAGACGACAGCAATGGTAAACAATGCCAACAACCATAAGGTTTGTTTCCTGGCATCATCTTGCGCTTTATAGAAGTTCATTGTCTAGAATGAAACTTTGGGAGCCGATTGAATTTGTGCCGAGTCTTCAAACTCTAGAAGCGTCGCGTCTTCTCTGTGACCAAAGCTGGTAGCAAAAAGGTTTTGAGGGAAGCTTTGACGATATTGATTATATTCAGTAACTGAATCATTAAAGGACTGACGCGCAAAGGACACACGATTCTCGGTGCTAGTCAGCTCTTCAGAAAGCTGGCTCATGTTATCACTAGCCTTCAGTTCCGGATAAGCCTCTACAGCCACATTTAGACTTCCTAAAGCACTTTGTAATAAACCTTCACTTTTAGCAAGTTCCTGCAACGCTCCCGCACTAGAAGGATTAGCGGATGCTGCTTT
>NZ_LWGE01001487.1:0-5577 GCF_001635315.1 Oleiphilus sp. HI0123 | reverse complement strand
TAATTTCAGATCTTGATAGAAAAGGTATTTATTCAATATCGCCCTTTGATTAGAGGAATATCTGGGGTTGATAGAACTTCCGCTAACGCATCACAGCTGAACTTCATAACGATTGATGAGGGGGCGAGAGCTGAGATTCAATCTGCCTTGCTTCAAGGGTTAGAAGTCACGGTTCATGACAGCCCGATTACGGCAAATGGATGGCAAGGATCAGGTTACTCGATCATTGATACAGAATACGGTGTAGGTGCTTTTAAGATATCTGGTGGAGCTAGTGGCGGTGGCGTTACGCTGCCAGTAGAAATCAATGCAGCTCTCTTCGCAGTTCAATTCGCACTTGAAGAAACATGGGCCTACGTGAGTTATCTCCTTGGTATTCTAAGTAATGAGGCTGGAGCCGTGTTGGGTGCGATTAGTGGCTTTACCTTAGTGGCAAAGATACTAAACAACTCATGCTCTAGTATCGCTAGTTCTGGTTTAAAGATTCTCGCCATCACTCTCGTAGTAACGTCTTTCATGACATCTGTTTTACCGATGCTTGCTGTAGCGACAATAGGTGCAAATGCAGTGACGTTTTTTGGAGCGCTGTTTGGAGCTTTGGCTGCCTTACTACAACATGAAATAGGTAAATCGTGTGACTAAGAGGAATAAAGTAAAGAACCTTATTGGATCTCTGGGTTTGGCTTTGATTGCGATCAGGGCTCTCGTTGTGGGAGATATTTGGCTGCCAAGTACGGTTGTACGAGTATCTGATGACCCAATTTTGTATTGGGTGACAGTTTCTGTGTTGGTCTTAAGTGCAGCGGTTATAAGTGTAAGGGCCGTTAGGGCCAGAATTGAATAATAAGTCTGATTCAGGTAATAGTTGTTATCTTACATAGAGATTTGGACCTCTGCTAACTCATCACAGCTGAACTTCATCACGATTGATGACGGGGCTAGGGCTGAGATACAAGCAGCTCTAGTGCAAGGACTGGAAGTCACAGTTCATGAAAACCCTATTACGGTAAATGGATGGCAAGGCTCTGGCTATGAAATAATAGATCCTGAATACGGTGTTGGGGCATATAAAATATCTGGTGGGGCGAGTGGTGGTTTTCTCGACGATGTAGTTGTATCGAGTATAATTACGTTAATGGGTTACTCTATTGCTCCAATCTTCTTTAGTGGTGGATTGGCATTCGGGCCAATTGCACTGGCGGTACTTGCAGCTGTCAATTTCGGTTTTTGGGTACACTCTATGAGACATGCTGACAGTTATCAGGATTTCAACACTAATAACTTGGTAACTGCATTAGGAATCTCAGGGGGGTATGCTTTATTGAAGTTAGGAGCAAATAGAAAGACGATTCCTCTTATAGTATTTTTTGAGGGACTTCTCTTGGCATGGTCGGCTCCATGAAGAATAAAATTATCTATCTGCTCTTAATGGTTATTGGTTACATTGCACACGTAATCATAGTTACCGGTTTCCTAGGAGGTGAGAACGTAATTGGCAATTATGCGTTCTCATTTTTAACATTAGCAATATCCGCAAGAGCCCAAGGGTACCTGTGCGGTATTTGTTATATGTACAACAAGAGCAGCCGAAGGACAGCGCCATTCTTAGTAGTAGAAAGAATATTGCTTCCGTGTTTTCCAATATACTTATTTGGTATTCCATTCTTGGGTTGGAATGTTGTATCTACGGTTGTTTTAGCGACCTGCGCTGCATCAATTTTTCTTTTTCAGTTCGTGATACGGGATTTAGAGGAGTATTTTTGGTCTATCAGAGGGGGAGTGTTGGCAAAATTGCCTGACAGCGGTGAGGCATCAGTCTTGGATACGAATAAAATATTGATTCAGTTCTATTTCCTGGTACTGGTTCTTCCACTGTTAGGAGTTGTTGTTGGAAGTTTCTATCAGTAGTTCGAGTTAACTTCAGCTAACGCATCACAGCTGAAATTTTGCTGAATTATCAGATTTCTCTATTGTCTTAGTAAAAAGTAGATATTGAAGAGACGTGGAGGTGAAAATGACTTGCTCATCATCACTTTTAGCAATTCGACCGTGGAATAAAGGTGTCCTTGTAGGGCAAAAGCTCCCTCTTAAGCTTGAACAGGTTTGGGCTATTCGGATTAGGCTGGAGGTGGAGAATAATGTGAGAGATCTCGCGCTTTTTAACCTCGCAATAGATAGTAAACTACGAGGGTGTGATTTAGTTAAGCTCCGCGTATATGATGTGTACAATGGAAAAAGCTGCAAGTCTAGAACTCAAATCATACAGAAAAAGACCAAAATACCTGTCAAATTCGAAATAACATCGAAGACGAGGGAAGCTATTTTGGTATTGATTGAAAAGCTGCGTTTAGAGCATGCTACTTACCTCTTCCCAAGCCGGTTTTCTCATAGAAGTCATATATCAACTAGACAATACTACAATTTAGTAAAGAGGTGGGTTGCTGCTATTGGGTTGGATACAAGATTTTACGGAACGCACTCCTTAAGAAGAACCAAAGTAGCCCAGATAAAGACTTAAGGTCCATTCAACTGCTGTTAGGGCACAGGAGTCTTGGAAGTACGGTACGATATTTAGGGGTGGAGCTTGATGATGCCTTAGCATTATCAGAGAGGATTGAAATTTGATGCTGGTTTGTTATCTCTGAAGGTCTGCTTCGTGGTGTCAGTTCAAAACATTGTAGGAGTTATTTTATAAAGGGGGTTTGTTGCGCAGGGAGTAACAGTATCGCTTTGTGCTTCCACTAAATACAAATTTTGGCCGGAAAATCCGCTCCTTTATATGACTGTTGAACGGCGACTTTGTGGAATTTAGAATCACGAGAAATCTTCTTTACATCTCAGGCGGACAAACTTAGGTACCAATTAGCGGTCAATCATTGGTATCAGTAATAAATGTATTGAGAGTGGTGAATCAGGCACAAAAAAAGGCGATCCGAAGATCGCCTTTTGAGTTGTCGCTAATAGAACCTACTTCTCTGCGCCCTGACCGAAGTCAGTTGCACCAACAAGTACTGACATATTGCCATGAGGGTGCTGGTTCTCATACATTAGCTGATGAGAGTCAGGAAGCTCTTCATAGGTAAATGTTTTAGATAGGCAAGGGTCTACTTTACCTTCAATTACCAAGTTATTTACGCCGATTGCTTGATCGTCATTTGCGAAGTGTGAGCCCTGCAGACGCTTTTGACGCATCCAGTGATAACGCAGGTCTAAGGTCGCGTTGAAGCCGGTAGTACCCGCACAGACCACAACCATACCGCCTGTTTCAGCAACGAAGATAGACGTAGGAATGGTAGTTTCACCTGGGTGTTCGAAGACAACATCAACACCACGGCGCTCGCCAAGGATATCCCAGATAGCTTTACCGAAGGCGCGAGCCCCTTTGCTCCACTTCGCGTAAGCGGACTCATCTTTCCAGTGTGGCATCGTGCCCCAGTGGTCGAAGTCTTTACGGTTTAGGCAGCCAACAGCACCTAATTGCATACAGTAATCAAACTTACTCTCGTCAGAAACAACAGCGATTGGCTTAGCGCCCATTGCAGCAGCTATCTGAATAGCCATACAGCCTAGGCCGCCAGCACCACCCCAGATCAATACAACATCATCTTTCTTAACGTTGTTTGGTGCCCATGCCATAAGCATGCGGTAAGCAGTTGCGCCTACTAGCATGTAAGTTGCCGCTTCTTCCCAGTTTAAGTGCTTAGGCTTTGGCAAACATTGGTGGTCTTGTACTTTTGTGAACTGCGCAAAGCTACCAAAGTTAGTTTCGTAACCCCAGATACGGAAGCTTGGGTCGTACATTGGGTCAGTACCTTTCTGCTCTGCTTTACAACCTTTCTGCCAGCTACCGCAATGTAGTACAACTTCGTCACCGACTTTTACGTTAGTAACATCTTTACCGATTTTATAAACGATACCTGATGCATCGGAACCACCGATATGGAACTCTTCTGGTTCACCCTGCTTGTTACGAGCGCCGATTACATCGACAGGTACACCTAGGCCAGCCCATACATTGTTGTAGTTAACGCCAGCAGCCATCACGTAGACAAGAACTTCATCGTCTTTGATCTCTGGTGTATCAATGACTTCCTTTTGGAACGCTTTCATTGGTTTGCCAAAGCGTTCTGGGCGAATTAGCCATGCATTCATTTTCGCAGGAACTTCACCTAATGGTGGTGCATCACCGATGTCATATAGTTCTTTAGTCATTTAGTTTTCCTCATGATTTAAATGTCGCTAAATTATTGTTAGTTTTTAAATTCTTTTGATTATGTTGTTATTATTGTTGAAAATTTGATTCAAATTATTGATATATATCAAAAAACTACTCATGAATCTGTTTAATAAATTGGGCAATAATTGCCTTAAATCTTAATTCTTTTTCTTCAAGACTGCCTTTGTGCAAGCCTTTATCTTGAGCGAAGTGTTCGTATACCCCTTCGCCAAACTCACCGTAGGCTTGCTTAATCCATTTATGTAAAAAGTAGTTTTCTTGTTCTTCTAAGGTTTGCTGACTAATAGTTTGGTCTCTATGTGCAAGTACGTGCTCAGCCAGCTCAGTAATACCGTTGCGCTTTATTGCGCTGGTTAGAAAGATATCCTTAATCGTAGCCTGCTTTTTATCGCCAGCATTTTCTACATAAATACTGGCTAATTTTAGACTCGATTTTAGTAAGTGCAGGCTTTTTTTCGCTAAATTGTCTTCATCACATTTATTGATTATAAATGTGTCAGGTACTTCCATGATCCCGGCTTTCATAAACTGAACTTGATCGCCTGCCAGAGGCTGCATTACCAAGCAGGTATGATCACTCAATTTCTGTACCTCGATTTCACTTTGGCCGATTCCGACCGTTTCTATGATGACGAGGTCAAATAGTTTTCGTAGTAAGCGCGTCACATGAAAAGTCTGCTTACTCATGCCTCCCAAGTCTTGTTGTGAGGCTTGAGAGCGGAAGAACAGACGCTTGTCTTTTACTGGAAAAATTGTACGCGTTCGATCGCCGAGTAGGGCTCCTCCTGACTCATGGCTTGAAGGGTCTATCGCCAATACCGCAATAGACATGTTTGAGCGCTCTTTTAGTAGCGTTAAACATAACTCACCTATTAAGCTCGATTTGCCTGCACCGGGCGTTCCCGTTATACCCAAAACCATACCTTGTTTATTGATGCCAGATTGTTGCTTATCAAGATAAGTAACAATCTGGTGTCGGGTAACAAAGTTTTGTGTGGTATTACGCTCAAAGACCGAAATTAGTTGGGCAATGGGCCATTTCTCTAGATTGGCTGCCTGCCCTATCTGTTGCGCAACTTTTTCTGGTAGTTCTGACTCCATTTTTGCAGTCAGATCATCGAGCGAAAGGCCGGCCTTAGTTTGCTTTTTGTGCATTAATGACGTCCATGATCTCGTTCATCACAGCCATTAGGTCGAAATCCTTAGGCGTGAAAATGCGCTTAACACCCTTGTTTTGAAGAGAATCAAAGTCAGGCGTTGGAATAATTCCACCAAGTATGACGGGAATTTCATCCTTAGCATTGTTGCTTTCCAGTTCATCGAATAGCTGATCGATAATT
>NZ_LWGE01001486.1:0-3224 GCF_001635315.1 Oleiphilus sp. HI0123 | reverse complement strand
GAATAAAACGATATGCTTATCTTTTGTTTCGAAGGGCAAGCTAGATGGCTCAACTTTTGGATTCAAACCAATTTGAGTAAAGTCGTCGCGATAGAAAGATATATCAAGCTCACCAATCAGTTTTTCATTCGCCAAACTTTTTTGAATAGCCTTAGCGACCCAAACACCGCCGGTGCGAATCCCGACAAACTCATAGTCAGTGATATTCTTTTCTGCCAAATAATGGCTTAGTTGCTGTGACATCGCACCCAATAAGGCTTCTACAGCTTGTTCATCATGCATTGTCAGTTCCTTTATTGTCACTCATTGCTGCAAACCAGCTTTCTAGTATTAAACATGCTGCGGCACCGTCAACCGAGTGATCCCCAAAATCTACGTACCGACCCGTTCTAGCTTTCACCGCCTGCTTAGCTTCGAAGCTTGAGAGCCGCTCATCCATCATATCGACCGGTTTATTAAAACGGCCTTTTAAGCGCTTACCGAACTTCTTCGCTCGCAATGACATATCGCTTTCAGAGCCATCCATATTCAAAGGTAAACCAACGACAAAGCCTGTCGGTTTCCATTCTTCTACCAATTGTTCAATTACTTCCCAGTCAGGAATCCCCTCTCTGGCTTTAATGGGAGCAAGCTCTGATGCGGTTTTAAGTAGGCTATTCCCACAGGCAACACCGAAGCGCTTTACACCAAAGTCAAAACATAAGTAGGTCAAGGCTTCATTGGTCATTAAGCGTGACCTATCTGGCCACTGAGCTGGTCTGCCTTAATACCGAGAATATCCATCGCCATTGTCAGTTTTTTGCTATCGTCGTCAGCAAACAATATGTCCTGAGACCCGGGGCAAGTTAACCAAGTGTTTTCTGTGAGCTCACCTTCTAACTGCCCCTCTCCCCAACCAGCATAGCCAAGGGCAACCAGATAGGTTTGTGGCCCGGTTCCCTGTGCAATGGCTTCAAGGATGTCTTTAGATGTGGTGAGTTTCAGTCCGGATGATAACTCTAGCGTAGATTGCCAACATTTTTCACCATCATGAAAGATAAAACCACGATCTCTTTGGACCGGCCCGCCAGCGTAAATTTTGGCATCAGTATCAATCGTCATACTGATATCTAACTGTTCGAGTAACTCAGCCAAGCCAATATCGGTAGGGCGGTTAATCACAACGCCCATTGCGCCATCGCTGCTATGATCACAAATATACGTCAGAGACCCTGAGAAGTTTGGATCTTTCATCTGGGGCATTGCGATCAGAAACTGATTTTCTAAATGGCTACAAATAGCTGGATACTCCACTCTTGTTATAAGAAAAGGTGCGAATCAATTCTAATACATCTCGCTCTTTTCTTACATTCTTTGGAAAGGGCGCAAAGGGCGCCGCTCGATGAACAATATCTCTGGTTTTGGAGTCCAGAACTAGATCTCCTGAGCTCTGTAACACGACAACCTCTTTAATCGTGCCATCGGAATAGATAGAAATTGAGACGCGGGGTTTACCATACAAGCGCTTCCCGGCATCTTCAGGAAAGTTCAGACTGCCTGTCCGCTCTATCTTACTGACAACGTGCGCCACATATTGAGAATCGACCGCTTTCATTGTCGAGGCTGCGGTCAAGCGAGTCACCCTTGGGCGTTTAGCATAATTTTGCCTCTGCCTATCTAAATCAGCTTCCAGTTCAGCTATTTCGAGGCTTCGTTCCAGAATGGACTTTCGAGGCTGCACTTCGGTGGGCTTATTTTCTTCTTGCACACGATCAAACAGGCTGGGTCTTAGCCTTTCGCCCGATACCGAGCTGATCACCTGTTTATCACGCTTTTCTATACTGTCTTGTGTTGGCGCTGGAGAGCTGGCTAATTGCTCCAGGGCATTGAACTGCTTCGATTCAATCGGCGTCGTGACTCTCGCTTTTTCTTCTAGCGTACCGCTGCCAAGCTGGTTGGTCTCGGCAAAGAAGTCCGCCTTATCTGGCTTGGTCTCATCCTCAAAGCGAGAAAGCGTAATTTCCATAGTAAACGCCACGGGCTCCGGATCTTCTTCCAGAAAATCGGTCAGGATAATTAAGCTATGTAAGGCCAGCGCGACAAAAACCGTAAAACTAAGACGATCAGTATCGCTAACACCCATTGCTCGTGCTACCACTGCCAATTTAGCTCCCCTACAGATTGCGTCTCTTGCTTCATATTACTTTTTACTAGCACTCAATTTCTGCTCAATCGTCGATATTAGCTTATCAGCAATTTTGATTTGGCTAACCCTTTCAATTTCCTGAATACAGGTTGGACTGGTGACATTTATTTCTGTCAGGTAATCACCAATCACATCGATACCTACAAATAACAAGCCCCTATCTAGTAAATCATCTTTTATCTGATCAACGATCCAATAGTCACGTTCAGTCAGTGGCAGCACTTCTCCACGACCACCTGCAGCCAAATTGCCTCGCGACTCACCTTGCCCCGGAATTCTCGCCAAGCCAAAAGCAACCGGCTCACCATCAATAATAAGTATACGCTTATCGCCATTCTTTATCTCAGGCAAATATTTTTGCGCCATCACCTGTTGCTGGCCATGCTGACTCAGCGTTTCGAGAATCACACTTAGGTTACTGTCCCCCAGAGTCACTCTGAAAATAGAAGCGCCTCCCATACCATCCAAGGGTTTATAGATGACGTCTTCATGCTGCTTACAAAACGCTTTCAAGCGTTGCTGATCTCTCGAGACCAAAACAGGCGGGCAACATTGGGGGAAAAGAGTCGCGTATAGCTTTTCATTACAATCTCGCAAGCTTTGGGCTTTATTTAATACTAAAGCTCCCTGCTGCTCGGCCCGTTCTAGAATATGCGTAGCGTAAATAAACTCTGAATCAACGGGTGGATCCTTACGCATAAGAATGACGTCTAACTCAGCCAAATCGGCTTCGCGCGGCTCACCAAGTTCATACCAGCTTTGCTCATCGTTACTTACCTTGAGAGGCGTCAAACGTCCACGAGCCGTACCTTGATCCAAATATAGGTCAGACATTTCCATATAGTTCAAAGACCAGCCTTTCGCTTGGGCAGAAAGCAGCATAGCGAAGGAACTATCCTTCTTGATATTAATCCCGGAAATGGGATCCATCACAATTCCTAACTTAAACGTCATTTATTACCTTCGAAACAAAAAAAATGTACTAACCTTAAGAACTACTATCTTAGTTTAACTTTCATTACATTTTGAATAAAACAAT
>NZ_LWGE01001485.1:0-4092 GCF_001635315.1 Oleiphilus sp. HI0123 | reverse complement strand
GATTGTAGGCAGAGTCTTCCACGGCTCGCAGACGGGCAAGCAAGGGTTGATCCTGCGAGGGAATGGAATCCTCTGCCTATGTTTAAAGAATGGGCGGAGCAATCAACCTACTTATGCTTCACATTCATCGTAATATCAGCGGTAAAGCACTTGGTTCCTTCTGTGTCATACGCTGCTACGGGCACGACTACCTTGCCTTCCTGTGAAAAATCGACGTCTGCCGCTTCACACACAACTTTAAGGTCTGTTTTAGCTTTTGCGATATATTCAACAGTCATACCTTGAGGAACCCATCGGGCACCAGCGGGAATCGAGACGTCAGTTGTCATACCGCCTGCTAATTCAGCAGCGTTACACATTGCAATGGCATGAACGGTACCGATATGGTTGTGCACCTTCTTTTGGTTTTTCAAGCTAACTTCACAATAGCCTGGTTTAAGGTCAATGACTTCTGGGTCAATTGTCCCAAAGTAAGGTGCGATTTGAGCAACGCCCTTCGAAAACATCTCTGGGCCCATTTGTTGGAACATTGCTAGAAATTGACTCATATTGAATACCGCGTACTTATTTAAAAATGTCGATCACCTTGTTTAGGAAGCGACTGACGGTTTCAAGCTCTTCTTCTGAAAATTCTTCACTGAGCTTCTCGTTTACTTGCTGGATAAGTGGGTAGAGTATCGGTAATTTATTTTTACCCTCGTCAGACAAAAATAACCTTGATGCTCTGCCGTCTTCGGCACATCCTTTGCGCTCAATAATGCCGTTCTTTTGCATTCGGCCAACCAAACCGGTGACTGCAGAGTTATTCAAACCCAATGCTTGTGACAGCGTTTTCTGTAAACAGCCTTCATTTTTAGCAATGAACATCAGTGCAGCAGCTTGAGTGACTGGAATCCCCAGGCGTTGCTCGCACTGGGTATCTGCAAACTTAAACATTCGGTGCTGAGCCATGTTGATCAGAAAGAATAACCTTTTATCCACTGTCGATTCCTTGTCTAGTAGTTATATAGTTCATATGTGATGTATATTACTTTGCATATAAACTAAATTTAAATGCAAGCGTTTGTTTGTTTTTTATTTTTTCAACAAATTACTTAAGTGTTCTGAATAGCGCTTGTATCCAGCGGTAAAGCGAGTTGAAATTATCTGTTTCTGCCATGGCTTTAGGGGCAACGAGCCAATATGCATACTGGGTTGTCAACGGCATGGTTGATAAGGGAAGTAGCTTTCCATCTCTGATCCTTTGATTGACCATAGGGAGTAATCCAACGACGACTCCTAAGCCTTCTTCAGCAGACCGAATGGCGGAGAAATAAGAGTCGCAAACAATTTTTTGCTTTGGGTTAAAATCTCCAAATGAGCCGCGCCAATCCCGAAGATCATCATATAGCGATATGACAACCTGATTTTCGATCTCCTCCTTTGACATTAATTGGTCACGGGAAAGACCATGTTGGGTCAGGTAGTCCTCGCTACATAGAAGTTTTACGTCAACACCACTGACAAAGCGTGTTGCTAATTCTGGCCAGTCCCCCTTTCCGAAACGTAATGCCGCGTCTGCAGGTTCATCGTCAAAATTAACGTATTCATTGCCTGTCGTGATGCGTAGCTCTACCTCTGGAGCATAGTCTTTGAAGCGTGCGTAATTTGGAATCAGTAGTTCTTGAGCGATGAAAATGGGTGAGCTGATTTGAAGCGTTGGGTGGCAAAATTTTCGTTCGAATTCTCGATAGGAAGTATTGTGGCGCTTAATAATATCTCTTGTTGTCTGGTAGTAAAACTCTCCGGCTGAGGTGAGTCGTAGTTTGCGAGAGCTTCGGTCAAACAACGTTAAACCAAGATATTCTTCCAATACTTTGATTTGCTGACTGACGGCAGGCGGTGAAACACAGAGTTCCACCGCTGCTTTCTTAAAGTTTAAATTTCTGGCCGCGGCTTCAAATACAGGTAGCCACTGAATTGGGGGAGCTTTTTGTTGCATGGAACACCTTAATAGATAAGCTGAAGTTATCCTAAGTTCAAATATACTGAATTGCCAGTGGTAAAAGGTTAGATTAATTTACTTAGCATATAAACTAATTTGTGCGATTTTTTGGAGGTTTCGGTATGAGTGCATCTAATGTGGCAAAGACACTAGAACAGCAAGAGCATGCATTTGATGGTGCAGTTAACCTGAAAGGGGACCCCAATTGCCTGGTTGGGCAAGTCAGTGCAGACTATCAAAATATGGTAGGCCCTTTCGGTGGTGTGACGGCGGCTACGATCCTTCAAGCAGTGTTAGGTCACCCAGAAAGAGAAGGCATGCCGGTATCGCTTACTATTAATTATATGGGGCCGATTGAAGATGATGAGTTGGTGGTCAAACCTGCTCTATTAAGAACTAACCGTTCCAACCAGCATTGGCGTGTAGATTTTTTGCAAGGCGATGTAATGCAGTGTTCTGCTAGTTGTGTTTTTGCTAAGCGAAATGAGACTTGGTCTAATGATGAAGTAAGGATGCCTTATGCACCAGATTTTGAAGAGGTGGATTCACTACCAAAATTTCCGGGCATGCCGAGCTGGGTAGACCAATACGATATGCGCTTTGTTTATGGTGCTCCTTTTCAGCCGCTAGTTAAGGGTAAACAAGCAAACCCCTCCGAGAGCCTCTTGTGGATTTCTGACAAGCCAGCAAGAAAGCTGGACTATGCCTCAGTAACAGCAATCTCTGACTCGTTCTTTCCACGAATTTTTGTTCGAAGACATAAGATCGTCCCAATGGGAACGGTTAGTTTAACGATTAATTTCCATATAACTGAAGATGAATTGTTGGGCTTGGAGGCGACTCATCTGCTTGGTCGCGCTAGCGCTACCAAATTTACTAATGGTTATTTTGAGCAAAGGGCTGAGCTATGGAGCCCTGATGGTACCTTGGTGGCGACAAGTAGCCAGATGGTGTATTACAAAGATTAAGCTAGTCTATATCTCAATAATTACAGCTTTTAAAAAGCAAGAGAGCGATCATGACAAACGTTGATAGTGAGAATACAGAGCTGCATAAAACCGCTTGTATATTATGTTCACGAAACTGTGGCTTGGATGTTACCACCCAGGACGGCAAATTAATTAAGATCAAAGGTGATCCTCAACACCCTATGACTAAGGGCTATATTTGCCAGAAAGCGGCAAGATTAGAGCATTATCAAAATCACGATGATCGTTTGACACATCCTTTAAAAAGGATGCCAGATGGGAGCTTTCAGAAGGTTAGCTGGGATCAGGCCTTAGATGAAATCGCTGAAAAAATGAATGTAACGCGTGATCAGTTTGGCCCCGATTCTTTCGCGATTGTAGGTGGTGGTGGTCAAGGTAATCATCTTGGCGGTGCGTATGCTTCACAACTGCGTTATGCCATGGGTGGGAGTCGCTATACCTATACAGCTTTGGCTCAGGAAAAGACCATGGATTTTTGGGTGAATGGTCGACTGTTTGGTGATCAGCGTGTTCATTGTACTGAGGACGTAGAGCATTCTGACTACGTACTATTTATTGGCTGTAACCCATTTCAGTCACACGGTATACCCAATGCGCGCGATACGCTTAAAGAAATTAAGAAAGACCCGGACCGTACGATGGTGGTTTTTGACCCTAGAAGGTCTGAAACAGCGAAGCAAGCCGATATACATTTTCAGTTAAAGCCAGGTACTGATGCTTATCTGATGTCTGCGATCTTGGCGATTATCGTAAAAGAGGGCCTGCATGATAAAGCCTTCCTCGAGAATCACTGCACTGGCTTTAATAAGCTCGAAGCTGAACTATTAGATATTCCTATTGAAGAGTATGTAGAAAAAGCCGATGTATCCCTTGAGATGACGCAGCAAGTTGCACGAGACTTTGCTAATGCTAAAGCGGGATGCGTAAGAATTGACTTGGGTCTGCAGCAGTCACTGCATTCCACCTTGACGGCATATTTGGAAAAAATGCTGTATATGGTGACCGGCAATTTCGGGAAAACTGGCGGCAATAATCTGCACACTTTATTTGTTCCCTTATTAGGTAATTCGGACGAGCGTCGCCGCGAGTACAAGCTCACGGCTCATCATAAAATGATGC
>NZ_LWGE01001484.1:0-1358 GCF_001635315.1 Oleiphilus sp. HI0123 | reverse complement strand
ATATGTCTTCGCAAAAAGTGTTAGGTAAGTACTGTCATTCGCTAGCTCGCGCTTTTCTTATTTGCACTGCTACATTTTCCTCTTCTTTATATGCCTACGAATATGTAGATGACCAGAAATTAGCCGATGCTAGCTCGATAGCAGATGCACTCTCTGAAGGTACTGCAGAGTTAGACTTTCGCCTTCGCTACGAAGATGCACGCCAATCAGAACCCTCTGAGCAAGGTGCTCAAGCGCTGACACTCCGCTCGCGCCTAAGCTATCAGACGCAGCGTTATATGCTTTTTTCGGGGTTTATCCAGTTTGATGATCTAGCGGCGATTCCAAATGATGAAAATTACAATTCGAGTACAAACGGGCAGCTCGATGATGTTTTAATCGGGGAACCGGATGAAACTCGAGTAAGTGAAGTTTGGCTTAATTATGACATTGCCAATACATCGTTCACTTTTGGTCGACAGGCTTTTGAGCTTGATGCTGGGCGTATGATTGGTAGCGATAGTTGGTATCAAAACGAACAAGTATTTACGGGCTTGAGTGTCACAAACCAAAGCCTGAACTATACAAAGTTTACCTATGTAAACTTTGATCGGGTCGAGCAGCCTTACGCGAAGTACTCGCAAGATACTGATGCCGACTTGAAAGCGCGATTGTTTAATCTGAGTTACAATGGCTTCTTGTTAAATGACTTATCGCTTTACCACTTAACTATTTCTGATCATAAGCGCGACAGACGCTGGGAAACGCAAACCTCTGGTATCTATTTTTCGGGTATGGTTGGCGGCAACAATGGCATCGCAGACTCATCAGGAAACCGCGAAGGGGAAGATTTCTCAATTTCCTACTTGTTTGAGTTTGCTACTCAGGGTGACAAGGGCCAGAACCCTATTAATTACAGAGCCAGCTATAGTCGAATGCAGCTTGTCGCGGGCTATCAGGGTGGAGGCTTTACAATCGCCCGTGAAAGACTTGGTGCCGATGGCAGTGCTAGCTTTGTCACTCCTTTAGCTAGTATGCATGAATACCAGGGTTATACCGGCCAAGCTGTGGATCAAGCCTTGGGGAATGTTACAGGTGGAATTATCGATACAGTATTTGGTGTTTCATACCGCTGCTCAGATGATTTTTCTATCGGGCTAGCTCATCATGACTATGAATTTGATAAGGCTCCTGGCGCTGAATCATCAATCGGCACAGAGCTGCAAGCTGAGGTAAAGCTCAAGTTTCATGAGCTTAGTTTTACAGCTAAATATGCTGACTATAATGCAGATGCCTTGGGCGAAGATACTCGTCGCATATGGTTGCAAACTGGCTTGTCTTTCTAAGCCTTTGTTTATCATTGCTCAAAGAAATAAAAC
>NZ_LWGE01001483.1:0-1066 GCF_001635315.1 Oleiphilus sp. HI0123 | reverse complement strand
CATAGCTATTTAATATAGTAGAGTTCGTATTGTTTTCACGATTAAAATACTCACAGAGCCATTAATTAAGCGATCTTTTATATGAATTTTCTAAAATTAGTCAGCGCCTTCTGCTTATTATTGCTGGCGACAGCCCATGCAAAAGACGCCATTGCGACCGATACGAAGCTATCAGAACAACTAATTTCATCTTGGATGAAGTCTCAAGACGCCCTGGAAGACTGGGGTAAGAAGCACCAAGCCCAACTGGAAGCAAAGACTAAGGATGAAACCGAAGTCGAAGATCCAAGTAAGATGACACCTGAAAGCATGATATCCCCCCTGAAAGCAGCGGGCTTATATTCAAGCGCCAATCAGCTTGTTCAGTCTCAAGGTTTCTCTAGTATCGATGAGTGGGCCGCGATCACCTTAAGAATTACCAAAGCGGCTGCCGCTATTGAATTTGAGGCGAACCCGGAAATGATGGACACCAGCCGACTTGAAGCCTTAAGGAATTCGAGTGACATCAGCCCGGAGCACAAACAAGTGTTAAGCAATGCTATTGAGAAAAACCAAGCCATGGTGAAACAGATACTGTCGAGCGCAAGCACTGCGGACAAAGAAGCGATCAAGCCCTTTTTGAACGATATCCTAAAAATGATGGAAGAACCTTATTAAACATATGGCCACCCAGGCATTACTCACCAAACTAAAACAAAGTCCTCCTTAAGTAGACCCACAACCCCATGTCCAAAATAAAATCTGATGCTGATAGCCTCATCAAAAAGCATCGCAATCTTATCCACTCCCAAGACAAGAAAGTTATCTCTCATGTACAACGTGAGCAAGATGATGGCTGGCTAGTTAATACGCTAATGCTTGAAGATTGCGATACGCCATTTCAGTTTAAGCGACAAAAAACCTACAAAAACCTAAAAGGCGCTCGAGTCAACCTAACCTACTATTCAGACACACAAAAGCTCGCTGGAATGGATTTTGAGCTGATGAAAGTAGTACGAATTCGTATAGCATGACTCCAAGTCATTTTACTTTTCAATAATTAGAGCTTATACTCTATTTTTTTAGA
>NZ_LWGE01001482.1:0-4955 GCF_001635315.1 Oleiphilus sp. HI0123 | reverse complement strand
CCTTTGATAGTGTGGGTAGAGTATCCTCAGAATCAAAAGCAGGACCCGATAAACTACCATTGACGGTTAGCTATACCTATAGCGGAAATACCTCGAATATAGCTTACAGTGATTACAGTAAGTCAACGACGGTGGGCATTCACGGCAAGCCTTCTTCAGTAACTGAAAACGGCCAGATTGTTGAATACGAATATACAGCGGCTGGCAATTTAGAACTTACGCGAACGAACAACCTTGAAACAACCGTTGAATACGATGATCGAGGCTTTAAAAAGAGCCAAGAAGACCCTTCAATGGGGGAATGGCAGTACAAACATAATGCCTTTGGCGAGTTAGTCTATCAAAAAGATGCGAAGCAGCAAGAAGTAAAAATGTACTACGACTTGCTTGGCAGAATGACTCGCAAAGTTGCGCCTGAAGGCACTTCTCGTTGGGATTATTTTGCTAGTGGAAATGGAATCGGACAGCTAGAACAAGAAACTGGTACTGAGGCGACTAAGATTTGGACTTATGATGAGTTAGGTCGCGTTGAGACAGAAACCTTAAATGTGAATACGCAAACATTTACGACACAGTTCGTACACGACGATTATAGCCGCTTGATCGAAACCAAGTACCCGAATGATGTCTCCATGTTTAATCGCTATGACAATATTGGCAAGTTGCAAAACGTGTCAATGAAGGCTCGTGATATTAAAAATATTGATTTTGAATACTTGCTGGCCGAAAAAGATACTTTAATGGTAGAGCTTGAACGGCTTCAATCATTGCAGCAAGCGGCACTTAATAAGGCTCAGTATCATAGCAATAAAGCGCTGGAGTATCATAAACAGTATCGAGAGTTCCTAGATAAGTTTAATGAGGTAAGCCAGTCTATTAGCGTATTAAATGATATTGCTGTTGAACATCAGAACCGCGCAGAACAATACATAGCCTTATATAGTGAGCTAATTGAAAAGGCTAATAGTATCAAAACTCAATTTGGTAGTGGTCATCGTTACAAGATGATTGACCAAGATTCTGAAAATTACTACTACGCAAGAACATACTGCGCTAGCTATCATGGTTGGGGGCCAACAAAATATTGTGCTAGATATAATACAGATCAAGTAACTGTTGCCATAAGTGATTTAACTATTACCCTGGCCAACGGTGACGAACAAATAATTCCTGCACCAGAAATAATTGACCCAGTCACATTCTTCGAAGGTTTAGCTCAGAGATATCTGGCGCAATCACTGGTTCAGCAGCAAGTTGTCGGCACGGTAATAGGTAGTGAAACAGATTCGAGTATTATTGAGAAGACTGTTTCGGAGCTTGATCAAGGAACGCTTGATTTAGTTTACGAATTTATTGACAGAGACGCACAAATACAACTCTATGAGTTAAAAAAGGTATTACAAGACTACATTTACGCTGATAATAATTACGATGAATGCGAATTTAATATTGATGACTTTAGTGAGTATTATTTCAAAAACCAAGAATATAACCGAGCAATAGCTAACTGTGAATCAGCTTATCAAGTGTATAGAGAGAATCTAGCGCCTTTGTTAAATGACCAGGAACTGTTTAGAGCTACAATATCAGCTTATCAAACAGGTGCAGGAGCAAGTGAGTTTGAAATAAGTACGGTACAATTGCTGTTGGACTATATCAAAGACGTGTCTTTTTACGAAATAACTTCTCTTTTGAGAAGGTCTATGTACCCAAACCCAGTAAATGAAGATGGCAGTTTTAATCGAGAAGGGGTTAACTCTATTGACTGTTCAAAGTTTCCGGGCCATCAAATGCTTGATGCTGAGCTGCCTATATATTCCGAGCGAGTAGCCTCGCTTAAAACTCAATTACTTGCGCGTGAATCTTTCTTCACGAATGCTGAAGTCCTGGAGAAAATAAAACAGTTGAGCATTGCTAGGGTTGAAATTGAGCTTCTCTCTCATATAGATGAACTCCTGTCCTCGTCAAATTATTGTTATGTTTGGGGGTGGGGTGCTATTGATCTTGAAGGAGATAGAGCTCCTTGGGAAAGTTATTTTGAAGACGATCTCCCCGCAGCACTTAACTTGTTTCAAGCCTTACAAACAGAACTTAACTCATACTCTGTTGAAGAGCCCATTAATGAAACGTATGTAGGTTTTGAGGAAAGAATGCGAGACGAAGAGCGTTTAATTCCAATAATGGTAGGCGATATTGTCACGTTTGTTCCTGCAACTGTAGAAGTTCCTTATATTCATCAATGGGAAATGGAAGTTGGTGAGGCTCAAGATTTTTATGAGGAAAAATACAAGTATTACTTTGGTCAAATGGAAGCGGCTGTTTCTAGCTCAGCTTCAGAGATTTCAGAACTAGATAATGGTATAGATAGTGACTTAGCGACTATAGAAGCTCGACTTGGTGCCGTTGACGAAGCTTTATATGTTATTGATGAAGACGGAGCCGCAGCACTTGCCCAAAGCCAGCAAGACTTGAACAGCACTCATGGTAAGTTAACACTTTGGCATGCAGCCAAGCGAACACCAAAAGGCTACCTCCAGACAGAGATATTCGGAAATGGCTTATACACGCATCGAGATTTAGATCCTGAAACCGGCTTGGTAGAGCAGATTAATACCGCCATTGTGAATGGAAGTTCACTGAGGCAGCTCACCTATAGCTATGATGACCGTGGAAGAATCATCGATAAAACCGATACCAATGACCTCGGTAATACAACAACAGAAACTTTTCTGTATACAGATGATCAAGGGCGACTAAGCGATTGGACGTTTGATCAATCGATATATAATCAACCGCAGTATAGTCTCACATATTCTTACGAGCATGATGAACGGGGGAATATAACTCGTAAAACGAATGCTGGAATCATGACTTATGATCCTTTAACAAATCAACTTGACTCAAGAAGCTTTGAAGGAAGTAATTTCAGTTATGCCTATGACGCAAACGGAAATATGCTAACAGGCGATGGCCGAAGTTATGTTTGGGCATCGTTTAATAAAGCACAATCCGTTACAGCAAATGGCCAAACAGTCTCCTTCAAATACGATGCGTCTCAAAAACGAGTGGTAAAAACAACTTCAGGTGAAACGCGATACTATGTTCAACCCGGTTACGAATACGTTAAAAAAGGTTCAGAAGTAATACATCGCTATACTGTTTGGGCTGATGGCGATGCAGTCGCGGTGATAGAAAAAACGGATACTGTTTTGGAGGATGAGATAGCACAAGCCAAAACAGCAGATAAAGTTTCCTATATTCATAGGGACATATTGGGAAGTGGGGAGCTAATCACTGACTCTCGTATGCAGGTTGTTTCTAGACGCTATTATTCACCTTATGGTTCGTTGATTGATGATTTAATTCAAGATCAGAAAGATCAAATCAATCACTTAGACCAGGAAACAGCAGTTGTTGCAGAGAGTAGTGACGTAGGGGCAGACGTATGGGGTGCTTTCGAACAAGAAGGTGAGGGCGATGATTTAATCTCTCGGTACATTGCTGCTGAAACAATGACTGAGCTTTCAGGCGTGCGAGGTTTTACATCTCATGAGTCGATTGACGAAATTGGCCTAATAAACATGAATGCGCGCCTCTATGATCCAGTGATTGGTCGTTTTACATCAGCAGACTCAATGATCCCTGATATTGAAACACCACTAGATTATAACCGCTACTCCTATGTAAGAGGTAATCCCGTCGTTAGTCGAGACCCTACTGGACACTACGGTCATATCATTGCTGCTATCTTACTATATGCTGCGTCACATTACGGTGATAACCCTACATGGCAGATGGCCTCTAGTATTATTCTCTCCGCAACAATGATGAATCCAGATGTTGGGGTTTTAGGTGGCTCTAAAATGACGGTTGGTGTTGCGATGACCCGCTCGGCAGTTACTAACTTAACTATGTCCTTTTTGCAATCAGGCAAAATTGGGCGAAAGTCGCTTGAAAATGCAGCAATAGCCGCTGCTTCTGCTGGCGTCACAAATGGCATTGCAGAGGGTGGTTGGATAAATAACCCAGACGGCTACTGGCATATTGGTGGTAGCTGGGCCTTGATAACGGCTACGCACATGGTCAGTCAAGGTGTCATAGCAGACCTACGCGGGGATAAGTTTATTCATGGGGCGGTTTCTGCGCTGGCCTCTAAAATTGGTAGCTACGCCACTCGTGGTTTTGGTGATCCTTTAAGTATAGAGAGAACAGTAGTCGTTGCCACGTTTGGAGGTTTAGCTTCTCGCGCGACTGGCGGTGACTTTGCTCAAGGCGCTATTCAAGCGGCGATGGTTCATTTGTTTAATGAGTTAACGTCAGAACAAAACGGCTGCCCCGGTTGCGTCGAAGTTACATTTAAGAATGGAAATAAAGGCTGGGTTCCTCAGAGTGTGATGAATTCTGGCGTCATTATGGCTGATCAAGCTGACGCAACGTCATTGGAATCATATACCACTACAACGCAAAAAGAATATGCGACAGCATTTTCTGTTGTTGGAACTTTAACGATCCCTTATTACCTAGTCTCAGGAGCTTCAGCAATGGGTGCTCTTTGGCTGGACTCAGAAAGTGTTACTAATTTAATAGGGGTACTTTTGTTGCCCGCAGCTCCTATAGCCAAATTCCTGGATGATGCATTTTTCTATGGTGGTAAAGGGTTCCAGGGAACAGTAGATACGGCCGGTTATGCTAATGATGCGATAGACTTTACTAACACGTTATCTATACCGGAAAAGACTAATTAATGATGGAGGCGAAACCTATGAGTAATAATCTATCGGGGGAATCTCGGGTCAAGTTTTTGGTTATATGCGCTATTTATGGACCGGCAATTATCACTTTGAAATTTGGTGTAGGGTTCAGTGTCCTGTATCTCTTATTCATCTTCCTTTTGGTCAAGACTAATAAATTATTTATTGAAAGGTGTAAATATAGTGCATTTAAGTATTTCATCG
>NZ_LWGE01001481.1:0-3004 GCF_001635315.1 Oleiphilus sp. HI0123 | reverse complement strand
GTAGTAGGTAGCAACCCAGACGAGATGCTTAAACAAGGCTTTACCCAGGTCGGCCAAGACTTCCCTGTATTTCTCCACCCCAAAACTAGAGAAGAGTACGCTCTTGCGCGGACAGAGCGTAAAAACGGTCAGGGCTACCAAGGCTTCAGCTTTGACACGTCAAAATCAATCACTTTAGAACAAGACCTTATCAGAAGAGACCTAAGCATTAATGCGATGGCAATGAGCGCAGACGGTGAGCTGATTGATCCGTATGGCGGTCAAGACGATCTGAAGAACAGACTACTCAGGCACGTCTCGCCATCCTTCACAGAAGACCCACTAAGAATTCTACGCGTGGCTCGTTTCGCTGCTCGCTTTTATCACCTCGGCTTTAAAATAGCTGACGAAACACTCGATTTCATGAGCAAAATGGTTCTGAAAGGTGAGGCAAATCATTTAGTCCCTGAGCGTATCTGGCAAGAAACTGAACGAGCACTAAGTGAAAAGTCCCCTTGGATTTATTTTGAAGTACTTAGAAAAGTTGGCTGCCTGAAAGTCGTATTCCCGGAAATCGATGCGCTATTTGGCATTCCTCAGCCAGAAAAGTACCACCCAGAAATCGACTGTGGCATCCACGCTCTCATGTCCTTGGAGCAAGCTAGTCAACTAAGCCAATCAAAACAAGTTCGCTTTGCTGCTCTTACACACGACTTGGGAAAAGCTTGTACCGCCCCTGAAAAATGGCCAAGCCATCATGGCCATGAGCGCCTAGGTTTAGAGCCGATAAAGAAGCTCTGTGAACGAAATCGAGTACCGAATGAATACCGAGACCTGGCATGTTTATGCAGTGAATATCACACGCACATCCATAAAGCTTTTGAGTTAAGAAGCGAAACCATTCTGAAAGTTTTAAAGCAGTGCGACGCCTTTAGACGCCCTGAGCGCTTTGCAGAAATATTACTGTGCAGCAAGGCAGACTCACGAGGTAGGACCGGGTTTGAAAAGGCGCAATACCAACAAGCAGATCTTTTTAGCCGGATATTACACACTCTCAGCTTAATCACCACAAAAGAAATCGTTGCCGAGGGCTACAAAGGGAAAGAAATTGGCGAGCAGCTAGACCGTTTACGAAAAGAAAAAATAAAGCAGATAAAAAGCACTTATGAAGGAGAAAACTCGCCCACTAGCTGAGCATTTTTAAATCCGCACTGACGCCAAGCCTCATAACTTATGATTGCCACTGCATTGGACAAGTTTAGGCTTCTGCTATCGACCATCATTGGAATGCGGATTCTGTGTTCTGACTGAATACTCGCTAAAACTGAATCGGGCAGCCCTGCCGTTTCAGAACCAAACAATAATACGTCACCTTCCTGGTAAGTGAGCTGATCATGAGGCCCACTCCCCTTAGTTGTACATGCAATAATTCGCCGCCCTTCAACAGCCTCAAGAAAAGAAGCATAGTCCTTATGGCGCGTTACGTTTGCCATATCTCGATAGTCCAGACCCGCACGTCGAAGTTTCTTTTCTTCTAGATCAAACCCCAATGGCTCGATTAAATGAAGATAACAACCGTTGTTCGCAACCAGACGAATTATATTACCTGTATTGGGGGCGATCTGAGGTTCATAGAGTGCGATATGGAACATATATTTAATATCAACCAAATAGGGAAAATAGAAATAACAAAAAAATGCGCTCAAACAAAAAAGCAGTGCGACATAGCACTGCTTTCTTCTTTCATAACAAGAGGCTTAGTGAGTAGACTCACTACCCGCTTTTTTCTCAGCCGCTTCTTGCGCTTCTTTTTGCTTCTTCATTACAGCTTGAGCAAAGATAGCATCGAAGTTAACCGGTGCAACCATCATTGCCGGGAAGCTACCTTTAACGACAACTGTGTCAATAGTTTCACGCATGTAAGGGAATAGAAGATTTGGGCAAAACGCATTTAGCGCTTGTGCCAATTGAATACCTTCTAGACCTTCAAGCTTAAAGATGCCCGCTTGCTGAACTTCAACAATGTAAGCCGTCATACCTTCGACTGAAACGGTAAAAGTAGCTGAAACAACTACTTCATAGTGATCTTCACCTAAACCAGCATTTTTAGTATTGAGATCCATTTTCACTTCTGGCTTCCATTGTTTCTGGAAAACCATGGGTGAGTTCGGTGACTCAAAGGAAATATCTTTTACATAGATGCGCTGTAGGGCAAAGTTGACTTGTGGCTGCTGTTCCTCTTGAGCGCCAACTTCAGGCGTTTCATTCTCTGACATGATGGATCCTAATTCTTGATAATTTGATAACAGCTCGTAAAACTTAAGCTGACGAGCCAAAAGTTAAATACTAGGCGGTGCTAGTTAAAAATGCGAGCCTATCAAGCTCTTTTTTTAGTTTTTGCGATAGGAATAACCTTATAAGCTATAAGGTCTCCAATAAAGCGTCTAGCTCACCCTTTGCCTCTAAAGCAAATAAGTCGTCACAGCCACCTACGTGAGTTGTTCCAATCCAGATTTGTGGCACTGTATGCTGGCCAGATTCTTTCATCATCTTTTGCCTGATAGATGGATCTGCATCCACTAGAATTTCATCAAAGTTTACTTTCTTTTTTTGAAGAAGCGCTTTAGCACGAAAGCAAAACGGGCAGAATTTTGAAGAATACATTACGACCATTTTATTGACTCTTAGCTATTGTGTTTATTTACGAACCAGAGGCATATTGCTATTTTTCCACTCAGCAATACCACCACTCATACGGCAGACATTCTCAAAACCTTCTGCCTGCAAAGTCTTACCCGCCATTCCAGAGTGCTGACCCATTTTATCTACCAGGATAATTTGCTTATCCTTATATTTTTCCAGCTCAGTCGATCGCTCTTTCAAGTTTGCAAAAGGAATATGCAAGGCACCTGTAATTTTACCTTCAGAGAAGTCTTTCTTGTCACGTAAGTCAACGATCACAGCCTGATCTTTATTTAGTAAAAGCGTCGCCTCTTGAGGACTAACGGCTCTTCCAGAACGCGAT
>NZ_LWGE01001480.1:0-2594 GCF_001635315.1 Oleiphilus sp. HI0123 | reverse complement strand
TACCAGATTTAAAGAAAATCGTTATCGATGCGGGCGAGGCTATTCTCGAAGTTTATAACTCCGATTCGCCAATCGAAGTTGAGAACAAGGCCGATGACTCTCCGGTTACCAAAGCTGACCACGCCGCTCATATGGTGATAGACCAAGGCTTAACAAGCTTAGCTCTAAACTACCCTGTTCTTTCTGAAGAAGGTGGTATGCCTCAGTTTTCTGAGCGCTCTTCATGGCAGCGTTATTGGCTGGTTGACCCTTTAGACGGTACTAAAGAATTTATTAATAAAAATGGCGAGTTTACCGTCAATATTGCTTTGATCGAAGACGGTGAAGCTATTCTGGGGCTTGTCTACGTTCCTGTTACACAAACACTGTATTACGGATTAAAAGGGCAAGGAGCCTGGAAAGAAGAAAAAGGTGCTAAGACTGAGCTTAAGGTGAGCGCAGTCAATACTCAGGACACACTGGCTGTTGTTGGTAGCAGGCGCCACGGAGCTGAAGCCTTGGATGAACTTCTTAAGCATGTCGCTGAGGTATTTGACGATATTAATTTAGTCAGCATGGGTAGTTCACTGAAAATCTGTGCCATTGCGGAAGGAACGGCTCATTGGTATCCGCGCTTAGCGCTCACAAGCGAGTGGGATACTGCTGCTGCACACGCCGTACTCAATGCTGCGGGCGGTGAAATCCTCGATATCGATCTAAAACCTCTCACTTACAACCAGAAAGCAGATATTTTAAATCCATTCTTTCACGCCTTAGGCGATCAGAGCTTTGACTGGAAAGCGCTTATTCAAAAGGCATCAAACTAAACTAGTTTGAATAGAAATAAAAAAGGCTGGTATCACACCAGCCTTTTTTATTTGAAAGAAGAAGTGAAGCTTATTCTTCTTCCTGGGAAACTATCGCGCTGACTTTACGACCGGTCATTGTACAACCTAAGCAGCGGATAAACGCTGTATTAAAAGGCCCAGCCACCAGTTCATCGAAGGACTCCTCAACATTACCACCTAAGGCAGAAAATGGTGAAGAAACGATAAAGATTGCTGCACCTAAGATAGTTGTCGCAATCATTACGGGTCTTACAAACAAGGCGTCGCCGGTCATCGCAACGGCTGAAGGCGTTTCTTCAATCGTGTTTGACCAGCCCGTCGCGGGTAGCGCCAACACAAGGCTGAACATAATAACTTTTAGGGCTTTGGTAAATTGGCTGTACATGAACTTGTCTCCTTGGGTGCCTTTCACATAGTGTTCAGTATCTGGTGTTTGCTTGAATAGCCTAAGCTTACTGAACAAATGCCTGAAATCTGTCATTGATTTCAGTATAGACACAATATCTCCACTGTCGAATCGGGCGAATAGATTATTTTTGACACTGTGAACAGTACACCGTTGCACGATTACCTTGCCTGATTTCCTTTAGCGCTTGTCCACACTCGACACAGGCTTCACCCCCTCGGCCATACACATTCAGCTCTTGCTTAAAGTATCCTGGCTTTCCATCACTTCCCACAAAGTCTTTTAGAGTTGTACCTCCTTGTTTGATGGACTTACGCAAGACCTCTTTGATGGTATCTGCAAGCAAGTTATAGCGCTTTAAAGAGATTTGAGAGGCTGAGCGAATAGGAGAGATGCCCGCTTTGAACAAAGCTTCGTTTGCATAAATATTGCCAACACCAACAACGAGCTTACTATTCATCAGGAACTGTTTAACCGCTTGTTTTCTCTTTTTGGCAGCTTGATGAAGATACGCTCCGTCGAACTCCTCATTTAGAGGTTCAAGCCCCAAAGAAGCAATTAAAGGATGCGCTTGCCAATTGGAAGACCATAGTATGCTGCCAAACCTTCGCGGATCGTTAAAGCGCAGTATTTTTCCACAGGAAAGGTGGAATTCAACATGATCATGTTTTATCCGTGGCGTCCTCTCGTCGACTATACGCAAACTCCCAGACATACCTAAATGCAGCAGTATACTTCCGTCAGGGACACAGATGATTATATACTTACCTCGCCTGAGAACATCACTAACCGGCTGGTTTGTCATTTCATAGAGTTCATTAGAAACAGGCCAACGCAAAGCTTGCTGATAGATCTTGATAGATAAGATTTTATGCCCCTTGATATAAGGCTCAATGCCCCGGCGAGAGGTTTCTACTTCTGGCAATTCAGGCAAACTTGGCTCCTCATAGATAGAACAAATCACGCATTTTGATACAAAGGAAAGGCAAGTGTCCAATTCCCCTAAGCTTCACAATCCCAAATCTTCTTTAAGCGATGAGGATGAAATCCTGTACTTAGGTGTTGATGCCGGAGGCACTTTTACCGACTTTGTCTTGCTCACTGAACAAGAAGTGCGTATTCATAAAGTACTATCAACCCCTTCAAACCCTGCTCAAGCAATCTTGCAGGGAATAGAAGAACTAGGTTTAAACTCAGCTGTCGATAATAAACAGCTTTGTATTATTCATGGAAGTACGGTAGCTACCAATGCAGCGCTTGAACGAAAAGGTGCTCGTACCGTCTATATCACCAATAATGGTTTTGGCGATATCCTGAGCATCGGCCGCCAAGCTCGCAAAGAACTCTATAACCTCAATGCC
>NZ_LWGE01001479.1:0-2078 GCF_001635315.1 Oleiphilus sp. HI0123 | reverse complement strand
CAGCGAGCATCTTGGCCAAGTATCCCCTGCCGAATTTATCCCAGTAGCCGAGAGAAACGGCATGATCATTCCGATTGGTGAGTTCGTAATTCAGCAGTCTTTAGCTGCGCTGGTCGAGCTTAAAGCTCATTACAATGCACGCTGCACAATGTTGATAAACATTTCTCCGGTTCAATTTAACTCACCAAGTCTTATAGATGTCTTGAGCGACACGGTATCCTCCTCGGGCATTGACTATAGTTCGGTAGAAATTGAGATTACAGAAGGCGTTCTGATGTCCAGCCAGAGCAATACGGACTTCATACTTAATAAAATAACTGAGCTAGGTATGAAACTCGCAATGGATGATTTCGGCCAAGGATATTCATCTTTAAGCAGCCTCCGAAAATTCAGCTTTAACACCTTAAAAATCGATAGAGAGTTTATTAACGAACTTCCTTTTTACGAATCTGACTGCAAACTCGTCTCTGCTATTATCCTAATGGCGCACGGTTTGGATATGAAAGTAGTTGCCGAAGGTGTCGAGAGCCAGGAACAAAACGACTTCTTGCTAGAGTGTGGCTGCGATTCAATACAAGGCTGGCTCTATGAAAAAGCCGAAAAGTTGTCTACCCTGCTCAAGCACAAGTAACGCACTGTTAAGCCGCTCCAGAATAAGAACCTAAGTAAGAGGATATCGCTAAATGAAGTCGCTACTCACCTTCATAACAATACTATCTTTCTATTCTCCTTTGCTTCACTGTCAGCAAGTAAGTGACCTATTCGCTCCAGAGCAAGGCCAAGCAGATAATAAACAACTCAAAACCCAAACAATACGCCCCGCTTCTGACCTTATAAAATCGCGCTATGCAAAAGAGTTTATGGTTGTCAGTGCACACCCGGAAGCAAGTAAAGCAGCCTATAAGGTATTAGAGCAAGGCGGTAATGCCATCGATGCTATGGTCACCGTACAAACGGTACTTGGTCTGGTTGAACCGCAATCCTCCGGTTTAGGCGGTGGCGCATTCCTGGTCTACTATGACTCACAAAATAACAAGCTCACTACCTTTGACGGGCGTGAGACTGCTCCCTTAGACGCTCACTCAGAACTTTTCTTAAAAGAAGACGCTCAGCCAATGGCTTTTTTCGACGCGGTAGTAGGTGGTCGATCAGTAGGCACACCCGGGACGGTTAAACTTTTAGCTGAGGTCCACAAGAAATATGGTAAGAAGAAGTGGCTATCTCTACTCAGCCCTGCGATACAACTTGCCGGAAATGGTTTTAATGTAGGCCCACGGTTAGCGAACGCAGTAAAAAGAGATGAAAAATATTTGAGCAGTGATGATAGCGCATACCAATATTTCTTTCCTGATGGACGTGCGATACAAGCAGGACAGCAACTTAAGAACCCTGCTTACAAAAACACCTTGGTCGCTCTAGCAAAACATGGTGGTGATTACTTCTATAATAGCGATATTAGCCAAACAATCGTTGATAAAGTAAAGCAAGCGAGCAACCCAGGCTTTCTATCCCAGAAAGATTTCTCAGACTATAAAGTGATTGAACGGCAAGCGGTGTGCTCTCCTTACAAGACTTACGAAGTTTGCGGAATGGGGCCACCAAGCTCTGGTGCGACTAGCATTGCGCAAATACTCGGCATCCTAGAGCCTTTCGGGCTGTCACAAAGAAGCTCAAACTCTGCAGAAACATGGCAGCTTATCGCCGATGCCAGCCGCCTAGCGTTTGCTGATCGAGGGCAATATATTGCGGACCCGGCATTTGTAGACTGGCCAAAAGCCATGCTCAACAAGCACTACCTTAGAAGTAGATCAAAGCTAATTACGCCAGGAACAGCCCTGCAAGGTGTATCGCCGGGAGTTCCCGATGCAAAATTTTATGCCGCCTATCAGGCAGGTAAGTCAATCGAAGTCCCCTCAACCAGCCATTTTGTGATCGTTGATAAAGATAAAAATATAGTTTCGATGACCAGTACCATAGAAAATGGTTTTGGTTCCAGACTAATGGTGAATGGCTTCCTTTTAAATAACGAACTCACTGACTTTTCCTTTAGGGCTCACCATAAAGGAAAACTCGTTGCT
>NZ_LWGE01001478.1:0-8723 GCF_001635315.1 Oleiphilus sp. HI0123 | reverse complement strand
AAAGCGGTTGCGGGCTTTCCCATTGAAGAGTTACTAACAGAGTATGAGGAGGCGAAGGCCTTTGTCGAGAAAAAGTCTTTGCGTGTTCCTTTTCTGCCGATACTTGAAAACTCTTGGCAATCTTATCTTAAGCACGAATACTTGCTTGGCGACGAAAACTTCGAGGCGACCTCGTTAGCAATTATCAATGGTAGTTCTTTCAAAGCCTTTCTCATGTATTGCCGTTTTGAATACTTCTTCTGGGACGAAGCGGATTGCGAAACACTGGTTGCGCATTTGTTTGACGCGGTTGCAAGTTACGGGCTTTTCAAAAGCCATTTTATGATGGTTGACCTATATTGCCTTAGTAATCTTGCCTTTATTCGTGCTCAGAGAGAGGGCTTTGTAGGCGCTAGTCATCAAGCATTCAAAAAATTGGAGAAAGTATCAAACGAGCTCAAGCACATTCTTCAGCTTCGAGCCGATTTATATTCTCTTAATCATGAGCATAAAATTGCTTTGGTAGAAGCAGAGCAGCTTGCCTTAGATGGCGCGCCTTTTGAACAAACGGCAAAGCGTTATAAACAGGCCATAAAGGAAGCCGAGGAAAACGGCTTTAGACAATATGCCGGTTTATCAAACGAATTCTTTGGACGCTACTTAATAGATATTGGTTTTGAATCCCTTGCCGATGTTCCGATTAAACGGGCACATAGCTGGTACAAGAGTTGGGGGAATAAAGCCAAAATTGATAGGCTATTAGCATGTTATCCTGAGCTGGCTATAAGTGAGAAACGTGATAAAACAGTGCCAGCCACATTTAGTAATTCGTCAAATGTTACGCTGACTCAGCAGTTTTCAACTGGCTTATCCGCGACCAGTTCAGTCAGGTCGGGAGAGGCTTTGGATTTTCAGTCAATCATAAAGTCAATGCAGACCCTGTCGGGGGAGTTGGATTTACACAACCTCATTGAAAGCATGATGAAAGTAATTCTTGAAAATGCAGGTGCACATATTGGGGTCTTGGTTGTACAGAGCCTGAAGGGGCCAAAGATAGAAGCTCAAGTCGATTTACCAAACGATCAGGCTTCCTATTTAATGCATATACCTCTGGAAAAGTCCGTGAATGTTCCTCAGGACATAATCAATTTAACACTTCGTTTAGGTGAAACAATCTGGCTAGAAAATGCTTGCGCTGACGGCGAGTTTAAAGAGGATGCTTATATATCGAAAGCAAGGTCAAAGTCGGTATTATGTTTGCCAATTGTTTACCGAAAATCTCAAATAGGCGCTCTGTACTTAGAGAATAACTTGAGTACAGGGGTCTTTACCGAGCAGCGCATGAGTGTGATAAAAGTCTTACTGACACAGGCTGCTATATCGCTTGAAAATGCGCGTTTGTTTAATGAAGTGACGGGCCTGAATGCTAGTTTGGAAGAGAAAGTAGCCCAGCGAACACGAGATCTGGACCAGGCTAATGTTGAATTAGCCTCAGCAAATAAAGAACTGGAGTCATTTAGTTACACTGTATCGCATGATCTAAAATCACCCTTACGCATGATCAAAGGCTTTAGTGATATCTTACTTGATGATTACGCCTCGCAGCTTGATGAAGAAGCGCAACGGATATTGGCGAAAGTCGTTGCCGGTGCCAAGTCGATGGAAGACTTGATTAACGGTTTGCTGGACCTGTCACGAATGCAGCGAAAAGAAGTAAAAAGAACAGACCTAAACTTAAGCGAAATTGCTGACACAGTAGTGGCCAATCTGCGCGATACCTATCCCCTGCGTGTCGTAGATATTTATATTCAGCCAGATATGAATATCAATGGTGATGCCAGAATGATGCATTCAGTCGTTGAAAACCTGATAAACAATGCCTGGAAGTACAGTAGCAAGACAGAATCTGCAGAAATAGCATTTAGCTCTGCTTTGGTAGAGGACGAACTCGGAAGAACAGAGCGCGTGTTTAAGGTTAAGGACAATGGTGCAGGTTTTGATATGTCACATGCCGGTAAGCTCTTCTCGACCTTCCAGCGATTGCATAACAAAAGTGACTTCGATGGCACCGGCGTCGGTTTATCAACGGTTAAGCGGATTGTCGAAAAGCATGGAGGGAGGGTCTGGGCCGACTCTGAGGTTGGCAAAGGCGCAAGTTTTTACTTTACTATTCCAGAGCAATAAATATTTAGGGCCAGAATAAAAATAGCCGTTTTTACTCTGGCCCTAAATATTTGCATACTTGACTTTTAAACCTGACATTATTACATTAGCGCCCACGTTACAGGTGTTCTTGGCTTTGTCCATTTGCTAAGAATGAAACGGGAAGTTGGTGAAGGCTGTATGTTAAAGCAGTGAATAAGTCCAACGCTGCCCCCGCAACGGTAATTGAGTAACAGGACTAGCTCTCGCCACTGTGTAATTAATACATGGGAAGGCGCTAGTTCTACTGACAGTGATCAGATGCTCATAAGCCCGGAGACCGGCCTGAGAACTTAATTTAAGGTATTGCGGAGGGCGATATTTGAAAATATTGCTGTGCGTAATTTTTCTCCAGTATATTTTTTACTTCCTTCGTAAGCCATCATCACATGCTGTTGGGTGAGTTGTGCTTAGACTTGTTGCTGCCTATTTAGTACTTATAATTTTTTCCTATCATGCTTATGCACAGGAAATATTAGGAAAACATAACGAAGTACTTGTTCAAACTTCACGCCCCAAGCTGACTGATGTTGACCCCTCAAGCAATACTGGTTTAGTTACCGTTATCAAGAAAGAAGATTTCTCTAGTGATGCCGTAAGCGTTGCCGATATAGTTGAGCGCCAAGTGGGGGTTCAAGTCAGAGATCTTGGAGGCTTTGGCAGTTTCAGTTCTGTTAGTGTTCGCGGCTCATCTAGTAAACAAGTAAACGTGTACTTGGATGGTGTATTGCTGAATGGCTCCTACCAGGGGGCTGTCGACTTGAGCCAGTTCTTACTTGGTGCGGTTGAACAGGTAGAAATATACCGGGGTAATGTCCCGATATATTTAGAGCAAGCCGGGATTGGTGGGGCAATTAATATCAAGACTAGCGGTGGTGCACGAAAAGCCGGTGGCTTACTTAGTTCAAGTCTTGGTTCAGAAGGCCTCAAACGTGCTGCAGCATCGTATAAAGGGAGTCTGGATACCCTTAATTATCTTTTTTCTGCTGAGCACTTTAGTGCTGACAATGACTATACAGTCATCAATACAAACGATACGCCCGATTATTACGCCGACGATTATGATCAAAATAAGAACAATAATGATGTTGTACATACATCACTTCTGGCATCATTTAACGAGCAGGTTAATGAGGCGTATCGATTTAGTTTAACTACGCAATACTCTAATAAAGAGCAGGGTGTTCCAGAGATACAAAACCTTGCAGACAATGATGCCACCTATGACTCAGAGTTCTTTTCGATGCAAGCCAATATAGAGCAGCATCTTAGGCGCGGTATTGTTTTTAACTATAGTTTATATGGACTTTATAAAGAAACGATATTTCGGGATGAGAAAAATCAAGTAGGTTTATTGCGAAATGATGACCGAACTGTATCAAAATCATTTGGTGGAAATATTAAAGCTAGTTTTTCTTCCGGTGCGAATCTTTGGGCCGCACTGTTAAGCGCAAAGATCGAAGGCTACGATCTACAGGAACGCATCGAAGGCACTTCTAGTCAATATCAGCGCGTGACAACTGTTGTCGGGCTACAAGATGAATGGCTGTCTAATTCAGGTTTTTGGTTGGTCAATGGTAGTGCTCGTGGGATCTCTGTCGTAGATGAAATAAAGCAGGATCAGGTTGCTGAGTTTTATCATGACCTCCAGCTTGGTTTGCTTGCACAGCTAAGTGCTGAGGTTCAATTCAGGGCCAACATCTCCAGAAATATTAGACTTCCCGAGTTAAATGAAATGTATGGTGATCGCGGGTTCACTTTAGGCAATGAAGACCTTGTTGAGGAAAAAGCCCTAAACACCGATATTAGCCTTAGTTATCAGTCAACCAGAACATCCGGTACGCTCGCTTTGTTTTATCGTGATCTTAACGATGCCATTGTCACTATTTACAACTCGCGAGGCATTGGCAAACCGCAGAATCTTTCTAAAGCGCAAGTGATCGGTATTGAAGTCAGCAATGAGCTTCACTTATCGAATTTTGTCTGTATTAATTCGAACCTCACCTTCCAAGATACTGAAGATAAATCTAACTCTAGAGCCTTCAGGGGGGAGTCCTTGCCGGGCGTTTATGACTTTTCCGGAACTGTTGAGATGCGGGTTGCCGACCAAGGGCGTTCGGTTGGCTTGGAATATGTACGGCAGTCGGGTGGTGTTTACGATTCAGCTGGTGTGGCCGAACTTCCCGACGTTAAGCAGGTTAACGCCAGTCTTGGCTTTAAAAGTGAAAAAGATTCACTCGAATTTAAAATTAAGAATGTTAGTGGTCAGCGTGTAAGCAAATACAACCGATTCCCAGGGCCCGGGCGTCAGTGGTTTGTTTCTTATGCTCATCAATTTTGATCGATAGTGTGTAAATACTATTAATAGGAGCAAGTAATGAATATTGAAAAAAATGTGGCAGGTAAAAAACTAGTCTTAGGGCTATTGGCGCTAGGTGCGATTGGCGTTACTGGTTGTTCAAGTGACAACAGTATCAAATCTGAAACAGCTGGTTTGTATGGAAATATTGCCGCATCAGTTTACGTTAGCGATACTTTGGCGTACTTTCAGGGAAACGAAAGCTGGGGTTCTAGTAGTCTTTATCAGTTTAACCCTACAACGGGTGCGGTAGTAACGGAGCCTGTTACCGGTTTCGAGAGTGTCGATATACAGTCGCTGGAACTTAGCCCATCGGGGCAGTTGTGGGTAGGTGTTGGAGACTTTGCAACACCTCAGATTCAGATTCTTAATACTAGTAATAACGCAGTGGTTGATACGATTCAGTTAAGCAATAACCCGGGAAGCATTACCTTTTCAGAAAACCTGAGTGGCGATTGCGCGAATGCTTGTGCATTTATTAAAGGTGTTGCATCTGATTATTCATCTAGTGATATTTCAATTGCGGAAGCAGTTGCGCCTTTTGACCACACTGAAGGATTTGCAGCTACGGATCGTTCTGATATCGATGTGGCAGTAAATGGAAGTGACTACTACAGAATAGGTAAGTACGGTGAAAATAACTTATCGAAGTACGATATAGACAACCCAAACACCTTAACCTGGCAGTACGGTTTGAATGATGAAGACGGCGAAAGCAACAGTAACCCATATGATGTGCTTTTCGCATCTGATGATAAAGCCTATGTTATTCGCTGGGGAGAAGGGTCAATTCTTGTCATCGATCCAAGCGTTACTGATAGCTCGTCAGATGATTTCGTATTAGATAGTATTGATATCAGTCATTATGATGAAGACGGCCTCCCGAATGCTTCTGCTGCATTGATCCATGAAGACGTATTGTATGTTGTCACTCAGGGACTTGATAGCTCGTATGCGCCGAATCAAGCCTACCTAATCGCAATTGATACACTGACTGACGCAGAAGTGTCAATTGGTACTGGTGAACTAGATGGCTTAGAGCTAACCGTTAAGAACCCAATTGAAATAGACCTTTTTGCAGGAGATTTATTCATAACAGGAGTGGGGCGTTATGCTTCGGGTGACCGTGCTGCTGAGTACACAGGTGGTATTGAGAGGATTGACCTTGATACGCTGAGCTCGTCGATAGTTGTGAACGACTAATTGAGTAAAGGTTAAGATATGACAACACTGATGATACAAGGCACCACTTCAGATGCGGGTAAAAGTACCTTAGTGGCTGCTTTGTGTCGTTGTTTGGTGAGGCGCGGCCATAAAGTGGCGCCTTTTAAGCCTCAGAATATGGCGCTCAACAGTGCTGTTACGGTTGATGGTGGCGAAATAGGGCGAGCGCAGGCATTGCAGGCGCACGCTGCTTGTGTTTTGCCGACAACGGATATGAATCCGGTTTTGTTGAAGCCTGAAACAGATACCGGTGCGCAGGTGATTATTCACGGTAAGTCCAGAGGCAACATGTCTGCGACGTCTTACCATGAATATAAACAGGTTGCGATGGCTGCGGTGCTAAGTTCACATGAGCGACTTGCTAATGAATTTCAGCATGTCATTGTTGAAGGTGCTGGCTCACCGGCAGAGATTAATCTACGCGACAGAGATATCGCAAACATGGGTTTTGCTGAGGAAGTGGATTGCCCGGTTATTTTAGTTGCCGATATTGATCGCGGCGGTGTGTTTGCACATTTGGTCGGTACTTTGTCATTGCTGTCTGAGTCTGAGCAAGCGCGTATCAAAGGTTTCGTCATTAACCGATTTAGAGGTGATATTTCCTTGCTTCAGTCTGGCTTGGACTGGCTGGAATCGTATACGGGAAAACCGGTGCTTGGTGTTCTGCCTTACCTTCATGGTCTACACCTTGATGCAGAGGATGCTTTGCCAGAGCAGATACTCGATCCAAGTTCTGAATATAAATTTCGTGTAATTGTGCCGGTTGTTCCACGTATAAGTAATCATACAGATTTTGACCCTTTGCGTTTGCATCCTGATGTTGATTTTCGTTATATCAATGTAGGGGACCCGGTTCCGCCTGCGGATTTGATCATATTGCCGGGCTCCAAATCCGTTCGTTCTGATTTAGGTTTCTTAGTTCAAAATGGTTGGAAAGACATTTTAAATCGTCATTTAAGGTATGGCGGAAAGGTGTTGGGAATATGTGGCGGTTATCAGATGCTAGGGCAATTAATCACTGATGAAAGTGGTGTAGAAGGTCGGCCAGGCAGTAGTGAAGGTTTCGCTTTGCTTTCGTGTGCGACTAGCTTGTTGGCTGAAAAGAAATTACTTAATTGTGTGGGCGAGTTAGCCGAAAGTTCAGCACCTGTAAAAGGCTATGAAATTCATACGGGAGTGACCACAGGACATGACTTGGCGCGCCCGATGATTGTCAATTTGGGGTCATCAACGGGTGACGCTTCTCTCGCGGGTACAGATGGCGCAACTAGTAGTGACGGCCTGGTTAAGGGTACCTATTTGCACGGTATATTTGATTCACCGGAAGCATTGCAAGCACTGCTAGAGTGGGCTGGACTAAGATCAGATACCACTGTCAACCTTGAAGAAGTGCGTGAGAAGCAGTTGGAGCGCTTAGCCAATGCTTTTGAGTCAGCGATTGATATGGATAAGCTGATAGAGTTACTGGAGCAGACCGGATGAAAAGACTCATTCTTGGAGGGGTAAAATCTGGCAAGAGCCGATATGCAGAACAGCAAGCAGAGCTAGTTATGGCAAACAATAGTGCATCGTCGATTTGTTTGCTTGCCACTGCACAAGCACTGGATGAGGAGATGGCAGCACGAATTGAGCGTCACAAGGCAGATCGGCCAGATCATTGGTGTGTGATAGAAGAGCCGCTAGAGTTGGCAAAAGTGCTTGAGGAACGTGCTGGTGAAGATATAGTGCTCGTTGTTGATTGTCTTACCTTATGGGTCACTAATCTTTTGATGCTTGAAGACAAAACACGCGTCCAGTTAGAGCTTGATCGATTTGTCGAGGCTGTCAGTCTAACAAATGTAGAATTAATTTTGGTTTCCAACGAGACCAATATGGGAGTCATGCCTTTAGGCGATTTAAGTCGTAAATATTGTGATGTAGCAGGGCTGTTACATCAAAGCTTGGCAAGCCTTTGTGATCAGGTCGATTTAGTTGTCGCAGGCTTGCCTCTTTCACTCAAATCCAATGCGAACAATAAGCCTGGCAGTTCTTAGGAAATATTGATGCTTGATAGCGAAAATAAAACTGCTGATCCTTTGTTAAGTGTGAATACTTTATCGTGGCACTGTGGTAATAAGGTGATCCTGCAAGATATTAGTTTTGCCCTATCAGAAGGAGGTTTTGTTGGCTTAATCGGCCCTAATGGCTCAGGGAAGTCCAGCTTGATGCGTTGCTGTTACAGAGTAAACAAACCGAGCAAAGGCAATGTGTCCTTAGGCGGCTCGGATATCTGGGAGAACAGCTTAAGGGACAACGCAAAGCAGGTGGCTGTCATTTTGCAGGAGCATCATGATCATTTAGGGCTGACGGTAAGAGAGGTTGTACTGCAAGGGCTAGCGCCCCACAAGGGCTTGTTTGAGTGGGATACAAAGGAAGATATTCGTTTTGTCAGTTCAGTTATTGCTGATATGGACTTATCGGCTGTTGAAGATTGCTTGTTCAGTATTTTGTCGGGTGGTGAGAAGCAGCGCGTGATGCTTGCAAGAGCAATTGTGCAGAAACCCCGCTTATTAATTATGGATGAGCCAACCAATCACTTGGATATCCACTACCAAATTGATCTGCTGAACAAGGTGAAGCATTTAGGAATAAGTGTTTTATCTTCATTTCATGACTTAAATCTCGCCGCGGCTTTCTGCGATAGTTTGTTGGTGTTAGACCGTGGCAGATTGGTTGCTCAAGGCTCTATAAATGAAGTGCTCAATGAGTCTTTAATATCCAAAGTCTTCAAGGCGAAGGTTAAGGTAGATCGCCATCCTAGCGCAGATGTTCCGAGAATTAGTTATGAATACTAGTGTCGAGGCTAGAACGGGTTCGCTGATTGCCGGTAAGTTCATAGCTTGCTTGCTAATTACTTTTCTCGTTCTGTTCTGTCTAGTTTCAGCTTTGGGTTTTGGGCCTATCAATATATCGTATGCCG
>NZ_LWGE01001477.1:0-2362 GCF_001635315.1 Oleiphilus sp. HI0123 | reverse complement strand
AGATTGTTATAGGGGTCGACCATGAAAATACTATTTTCGACCTGAGCATGTGTTTGAGAAAATGTGTTGATCAGCACTTTGGCATCAAGGCTGTCCGAGCTCACTGTTGCTAACTGAGGAAAGGCTTGTGTAAGGTCTACTTTAAAGGGTGCTAATGCTTCGGGAGTTTTTAGTAATAGAATGGGTTTGACGACCTTGCGGTTTATTCCTGTTGATTTCCTGGCTTGTCGAATGACTAAAAGCGTATCCTGACAAGATTGTTCACAGGATGAACTCACCGTAAATAGACGCCAGCTTCCGGCTAAACTTTTATCCGAAAGTATTTCGCCAGCGCTTGTCTTGAGTGAGTACTCGCCAATTGGTAAAACGGGGGAGACTAATTGTCCATGATTTCCTAAGTCACCCACAGAAAAGCTACCTTCGCTATTCATAAAATACCAGGATGCGATATAAGGGAAGCCAAACAGCACCAGCATAATAACTAGAGGATTAACCAGGCGCTTAAAAAGGGTGGGGTTTTGTGGCTTATCAAAAGAAGGCTTATTTACTGGCACCGAAGGGTTGCTCATTTAATCACCATTAGTTGTTACTATTATTTTTATTAGGTTTGGCTTTGCTTTTAAAATTAATACCAAGAAGGGCTATTAAAACAAAGAATGCGAAAACAAACCACTGAATTGCATAGCCAATGTGCATCCCGGACTTTGCTTGGAATTTAGGCCAGTCTCTCACGAAATCTGAATCGGGTTCGGGCGCAAGTCGCAAAATTAAAGGAAGAGCTTTATAGCTGCTTTGCTGCTGAAAAACTTCCATATCCATGTAATACCACAGCGGTGGCGTAGCAGAAATAGGGTGATCGATACTCCCAAGGATGACTGGCTTAGAGCGTGGTAGAGCGAGGATGCCGCGTAAACTTAATTGCTCAGTTGGCGTCTTGAACTCAGGCAGTCCGTTTTGCTGTTTGGCCAGCCATCCGCGGTTCACCAAAATAACTTCATCTCGATTGCTTAGTAAAAAAGGGCTCATTAGGTAGTAGCCTGGTTTGCCCTTGTGAACAATATTGTCTAATAAGAATTGCTCATTAACTAGGTAGTGGCCCGTCGCAAGGGCTTTGGAGGCCGATTTAAGATGGTTGCTTTGTAGGTTTAAGTTTCTGGGAGGCAGCATGCTCAATTCTTCAAGCTCGGATTGGGTTTGCTGTTTCTCATCAGCTCGTTGCAATTGCCAAAGGCCCAAAGCACAAAAAACAAGCATCATTAGGGTGCAAAACAAAGAGAGGAAAAACTTAGGCTGAAAAGAATAGGGCATATTTAATGGTCAGTCGCAGTTCATTGAGTATTATTTTTCTGTTACGCTGAAGCTAGAACAAAGCCTATCAGAATAAGACTTAAAAAAAGGTGACCCATGAGCTTTTATAAAATTCTAATACTAATTAACTTGTTGGCGGTTCTTGTCAGTCTTGGTGCGGGCGCTTTCTTTTTAGGTAAAGATGATAATCAGCATACACGAGTGCTCACTGCGCTGACTGTACGCATATCTTTATCTATATCATTGTTAGTGCTATTAATTGCTGGCTATTATCTGGGGCTGATCGCACCGAACCAGTTTTGAGGGGCTACTTTCTAACAGGCGCAAGTGAACGTAACCGTTCACTTGTATACAAGTTGGCTTGATCTATGAATCTGAACTTTTTGCTGAAAGGTGATCTAACTTTTCATGCAGAGAGCTTAGTGACTCTTCAACACTCTTTAGTTCAGATTCTTTTTCGCTTTCATCAAGAGAGTTTTCCAAGCGATGGTTGATTTCCGAAGTTAAGGTTCGACCATTCTGTTTCGCTTGTTCTTCAAGCTTTCTTCTAAGCTCTTTTTCCATTCTTAATGAAAAAGCTTTTAATCTGTGTCCGTATTCGTCGCTCATAATTACCACAATAATGAAATATTTATTTAATGGCTACTATTATGATGTTACGGCTGTTTCACTCAACGGATTCCGTTGGCTTTCCGAGGTCTGTTCAAACTAAAGCGAATAAGGATAGAATAAAAGATTGGAAAATAATTGAAAGGATAATTAATGCCGAATCCATATGTTGTTGTCGATGATTGCCCTGACGAGAGTTTCTTGGTCACTAGGATTATCGAACAGCACGAGCAGGAAGTTGATTTATGCATGCTGCAGAATGGTGCGCAGGCGATTGACGTACTGGGTGACCCTGGAAGTCGCACGCCAGATTTGGTTATTTTAGATAACAAGCTACCGTTCTTTACAGGTATTGATGTGATCAAGTCACTGATGAACCAGGCGCGTTTTCACTCTGTGCCGAATGTTTTGATTTCTGCAGGGTTTTCAAAAAATGAAATCAAAG
>NZ_LWGE01001476.1:0-1731 GCF_001635315.1 Oleiphilus sp. HI0123 | reverse complement strand
CATGATGTGAGGGAAGGCATATTCTTTTGCTTCATTCTTATCCTTATATTTGTCTTTTATAATCCCTTCTAGATAATCAACTTCTTTATGCCGAGCAATAAGGCGCTCGGAAAACATTTTCAGTGCAGCAGTTTTTTTCTTCTTACTGGTCAGCAGTGAAGATCTGAGGTTTTCAATTTTTGATGTTTTGGCTGCGACATTTTCAGGACGTATTGCTTCTTTGTATGAGGTAATCAGATTCTCAAACTGAATAATCTCATTTTCAGCCTGCGAGATCTTTTCTGATAAATAGGAACAACCCTTTTCTTTAAATTCAACTAGAGTTCTATCTACATTTCCATCAATCATCGAAGGCATAGTAGATTGGAGATAGCTTGTAAGCTCATCAGTCAAATCTTTTCTACGATCCACTGACTCAGCCCAGAACGTAAAGAATCGACTAGCTAGCGTATCAGGTGAAATAGGTTCGCTATAGTCTTTCGTTCTTTCATGCAGCAATCCATCATTATCACTAATGAGAAAATGGTTATAGATACGAGTTGCCGCTGTTTTCTTTAGTTCATCTAACTGAACATCTGACCAGTTATCAGAAGCCTGACTGACAACAAAGAAAATATTATTCATTGGAGGCAAATCAAAGTTTTGAGGTTCAGGTACTGACTTAATCACAGTACGCAAAGACGCTATATCAGTACTATCCATACAGCCCGTTACGGGAGACATATACACAAGAGTGTCAAGCATTGTTAGTACTGAGAGAGCCTTAGTCGTATCACTTCGATCTCCTCTCCCTAAGTCTGTATTGGAAAAACCTGGCGCATCGAGAATGTTGCATGCTGTTAAGATTGGTGCATCAATGAACACAACACAGCTATAAGCGTCGCTCTCTTTTTCTTCAAAGTGGTCATGAACAATTTCGTCAGACAATAAATCATAACCGCCAGCCTTATAGATTATGTCGTTCTGCTCATAGTAACTCGGAGAATCTAACAAAGAGATGTCACATAGTTCGTTAAAAATAAGAACGTCATCTTTAACCGTCTCAGGTCTATCCTCAATGTGTTTCAAAACAGTAATAGCACTGGTAGTCGGCTGTAGCTTTGAAGGAAGCTTTGCTTCTCCTAGCAAGTAATTTATGAAATGACTCTTTCCTGCATCGGAACGCCCCATGACACCAAGATTTGGTTTTCTGGCAACTGCTGAAAGCCTGCTTAGCAAACTTCCAATTAGGTTTTCGGTTTCGTCATTAGTCGATATTGATGGCTTGCTAAAGTAAGACCTAAGTAAACTTGAATGCTTTAATAGATTTACATAAGGAGGTGTAATGCTGAGCGCCTCCATTTCCTCTTGGTCAGTTAGAAGGTCATTTAAGGTAACTCCATATAGCTTACAGAGACTAAGTAATAGTTTGGGCGATGCACTCTCAGGGTCAGCTTCAGCTCTTTGGTAAATGGATAAAGACACACCTACTAAGGTAGCTATCTCCTCTTGACTCTTTTTTGGATTCAACCCCAACCTCAACTTTTTCAACGTACTCATAACCCATCCTCTGTAGACTGCTTGAATAAAAAATAGCCTACCTTCCCAGGTATTGCAAACAAATATTTATATTCTGCACATTATTGCGCAATCCCAATCATTTTATTGCAGCAATACATCTTAGAATTACTCTAGAACAACCAACACAAATATTTTTTCCGAGAATACATGTAGTGCACTGGATAAATTCAG
>NZ_LWGE01001475.1:0-1293 GCF_001635315.1 Oleiphilus sp. HI0123 | reverse complement strand
ATCTTAACGCCTTTATTAATGCCATCAAACCTTTCGAATTTACCGGCATATCAGGGATCAACACTCTCTTCGTCGGTCTTTGTATGCAGGAAGAATTTAAAGCGCTAGATTTTTCAGCACTGCGATTGACCGTCTCGGGTGGAACTGCCTTAACCTCTAATGCCAGTGAAATATGGAAAGATGTAACAGGCTGCAGTATTTCTGAAGGCTATGGGTTATCAGAAACATCTCCGGTCCTCTGCCTTAATGAACCTGGCAATGAAGAAATAGGCACAGTTGGGACACCTCTTTCTGATACAGAAATTCAGCTTTGGAATGATGACGATCAACCCGTATCTGAAGGTCGCGGACAGATCGTCGCTAAAGGCCCTCAAGTGATGAGTGGTTATTGGAATATGCCAAATGAAACCGCAAAGGCATTAACTGAAGATGGCTTTTTCAAAACGGGTGATATGGGCGAATGGACTGATGACGGTAAGCTAAAAATTGTTGACCGTCTAAAAGATATGATTATTGTTTCAGGATTTAACGTCTATCCAAATGAAGTTGAAGAAGTATTAACCAGTTTTCCGCAAATTCTAGAAGCAGCCGTAATTGGTGAAGCTGATGACATTTCAGGTGAAAAAGTATGTGCTTATGTTGTACTAAAAAATGAAGCAACAGAAAAAGAAATTATTGAACACTGCCGCAAAGTGCTGACCGCTTATAAGGTTCCCAAGAAAGTGGTCGTACTAGAAGAATTGCCTAAATCAACTGTTGGGAAAATACTGCGAAGGGAGCTGAGACCTGCTTCCTAAATGACTTTAAACAAAGTCATCAAACAAAACGAGCCCCGTGATTTTGCCATAGATTTCGGTTAGCTATGTTTTGATATTTATTCAGGTTTTTAGGGTGCCCAAATGGCACCCTTTTTTTGTTTGAAATATGCTTTCGTTCCACTAAAACGACACGAATTGACTGTGACATGACACCTAGGGCCATAACCCTGGCCTGCGTCTCCCGATAAGATTGTTTTACTAACAATAACGGAGAAAATCTCATGTCTAAAGAAGCGGCAGCAATGCTTTCGGTCCCGCGCTCTCAAAGCGAGGGTGAAATCACCACCTGGATGTCATTAAAAAAATACGCTTACATCATTTCGCTGATTTTACCTTTAGCGCCTATCGGATCATGTTATCTAGCGGTTACAACAGGAAATGGCCTATGGTTATGGACAACAATCGTATTCTGGTATTTCGGAATAGCGGCACTAGATAGCTATTTTGGTGATGATGAAGCGAATCCAACCGAAAA
>NZ_LWGE01001474.1:0-2203 GCF_001635315.1 Oleiphilus sp. HI0123 | reverse complement strand
TGCTGGCTATTCAATGCTTTTTTGGAAGCACTGCCTTGATTGTTTTGACCAAGACTTCTCAGTGCGGCTTTATTCTGGTTTACCAAGGCTAGCAATTGCTGATTTTGCTCAAGCTTTGCCTCGGCTTGTTTTTTGTATTCATAAGCTGGCTTCATTAAGCCAAAGATCAGAATAACCAAGCTCAGAGCTACAAGCAGCACTTTAAGAGCCAAACGGTCACGTGCCGATAGCATCTCATACTGTTTGCGCATATTCAGTAGCGCAGAGTTCTGTTTTAAAGCTTCTAACATCTCAATATCTCTCTTAACTACCTAAACTAAGCACCGCCGACACTAATACGGCCGCGAAAATATTCTTTTTCTTGAACAGCGGAACTGATCTTCGCCGTTAGGCCAGCACTAACGATGGCATTTTTTAAACTCTCTAACTGATCAAAGCTTTGAGCCTGCATTTCTAAGACTAACTCAGCACGCTGCTGATTATAGTTAAT
Source organism: Oleiphilus sp. HI0123 (assembly GCF_001635315.1). NCBI lineage: Bacteria > Pseudomonadati > Pseudomonadota > Gammaproteobacteria > Oceanospirillales > Oleiphilaceae > Oleiphilus > Oleiphilus sp. HI0123. The sequence continues at coordinate 1,713 of NZ_LWGE01001474.1, read as the reverse complement.
GCTTTTAAATTGAAGCTGGCCTTTAAATTTGCTTCGATCAAACTGATACCCCGCCTCTCCTAATAAATGGAGAAAACCGACATCGACACTACTACCGCCCTGGCGCTGCTGGTTAAGCTTACCCTTGATAATACGCGGCAATTTGCCAAGTGTTGTCCGTTTCGAGTTGGGTACTATTTTTTGGTAGGCTGTTAATGCGCTTTGGCCAGCGGAATCAGCCTGCCCTTCAAAGTACATACCCTGGCCAATAAACACGCCGAATTGCAGTAAAAACCCAAGTCCAGCAAGTGCTGCAACAGCTCTCCAGCGATGCCAGGACCCGCTAGACTGACGAGCAATCACAAAATCGCCTTGGCACAAATTTGTCAGGGTTGTTTTATTACGTGTATAGCACTCACATAGGAATTCAAATTCACTTAAACCAAACTGCTCAACTGAGATAGACAGGTGTGGGTACTGCTCTATTTGAGCAAGCAACATCTTAGCCGCTTCCATATAGTCAGCTGCAACCCAAACCTTCATCGAAAGCTCGCGTGCTTCCTCATCTTCACTTGGCGCAAGAAAAACACTGTCTAAATATGGAATGAGGTTATCAGGCTTTAAGGAAATCATCTTTCCTTCGAGAGAACGAACGATTACTGAGCCGCTAGACAAACAAAGACTAAGGTCATCTTCAGCAATAGGCAGACACTGCGCATCGAGATACACGCCAGCTAAAGGAATATCGGCCATTTCGCTATTAAAAGACTGAAAATTTGACTCGAACAAAGAGTGGTCGATATTAATGACCGAGTAAGCGCCTCGTTTGCTTTTTGGCCCCAAACAAATATGTATTTGCTCAATATCTTGCGCAACCTGCTCTTCTACTGCAAAGGGTAGCGCTTGCTGCAGGTAACGAGCCTGACCTCCTGGCAGACTCACTTCGCTTACAAAGGCGGCTGAAGAAGGCCAAAGCGCAATCAGTTCAACATTCTCGATACCATTCTGCATTAAGGTCTGATCGATTATTTCCAGACTCGAACGCGCGCCATATTTAAGTTGCTCACCAGCAATATCATAGAGCGCCCATTCATATAACGCTCCTTCTACCTGATGTACTTTATGTGGCCTTACAAACAATGTATTTGGCATGAGTTTACTCTATCTGTTTTGAACGACGCTAATCGTTTTATTATAGCGCCACTTGCTCTTTGGTAATTAAATATTTTTGGCCCTGGTTACGACTAAGAACCTGTAAAGACCCGTCTTCGTTACTCCGATAGAGTACACTTCTTAACCTGACCGTGCGCTCGGAAAGTGTCACTTCGGTCGCTAACTCGTAAAAGTCAGATCGAACCCCGATGTAATTAAAGTTTATTTTTCCATCCGCAACTAAAGTCTCAGCCTTAAACTCGTCAATATTCTTCCAGGCCTTATCCTGACGAGCTTCTACCAAGCTATCTGCCTGGGCATCAGTAAGGGTTTCACTTAAACTCTGTAAAACTTCCGCTGTTGCAGTATTTACATTAACGGGAGCCCAACCCTGAGGCAATACAGTGACATGCTCTAATAGTTTTTTGAAGTCTTCATTACTGATTGTGGGAAGTAATCGTAATTCTGATATATCGAGCATAGGCTGGCCAGCATTTCTATAAGGAGGGTCTAAGGACAAATACTCGCCATCTTCCGCCCCATCAAAACCACTTGAGTCCTGATTTTCATCAAGCCAGTCAA
>NZ_LWGE01001473.1:0-4916 GCF_001635315.1 Oleiphilus sp. HI0123 | reverse complement strand
TTTCTGGATTTAGATAAGGGGCAGGAGGTTGCGCAAAATTTATTTGATCTTTATGTCTACTGTGAGCATCGATTGTTTGAAGCGAATGTCAAAAACGATCTGGAAATGTTGGAAGAGGTGCTTTCTCACTTGAAGAAGATTCAAGGTGCCTGGTCTGGTATTCGTCAGGAAGTTATTGAAAAGGGTATTCTCTAGAGGCTTGTTCGCAAGTCTAGAGTGCTTTTTTGCTTATTGCTTTTACATAAGAGATTGAATAGCGGCTATTGATTGCCGCTATTTCTATGTACTCAGCGTTGCCGACAGTTAGTTCGATTCTTCGATCACGGCGCTGGTATCTTCACCGCCGAATGCTTCCAGGATCTCTGGAATTAGTTTGTCGAACTCTGCCGTCATAATGGTGAAGCCAGCGTCAAACATGCTGGCGGCATCTTCGGCGTTCATGTCGTCAAGTTGATCTTGTAGCATATCGCCAAACTTGATGCGCTTCACACTTAAATCAGAGCCTAATAATAGTGTTAGTGACTCGCGCCACTCGACAGCAAGTTTGGTGACTTCCATTCCTGATTTGATTTGTTGGTCGATCTGTTCTTGATCGAGTTCCAAGCCTTTATACTTAATAGATCCTTTCTCTTCACCTTGTGAAGTAAGTTCGCATTCAAATCCGACCGTCATAAAGCTCGGTAGGCTGCTTGGCTCGGTGACCCAGTGTGTCATGATGGAGCTTGGGGCCTGGTTAACTGCTGGTAGGCGAATAGGAAGTGAACCAATTGTTTTGCGTAAATAGCTGGTCAGTTCATCTGCCAATTTGGCTGACGAGGTGTTGATCACAAGGTAGCCTTTCGAAGGGCAAAGGTAGGCGAAATAACGTGAGGTCTTGGTAAAAGACTTAGGTAGTAAGAGGTTAGTGATTTCTTCCTTTAGCTCAGTCTTTTCTTTGCGAGTAACTTTGCGGTGCTGTTGTTCCTCGATCTCATTTACTTTCTCTTGTAATTGCTCATTGACCACAGAGCTAGGTAGAATACGTTCTTGCTTTTGAAGACAGATCATCCAGTAATTCTGGTTAACGTGTACCAGTTGCTCGGAATGCTTTTGCAAGGGGCTGGACCAACCTAGTTGGTATATGTCGTTTGCGCCGCAGGGTTTAAATGGTGAGTCAGCAAGTTTACTTTCTAATTCTTCGCTTGATAGTTCGAAAGGTTTAGTAAAGCGATAAAACAGGATATTTTTAAACCACATAAGTATGTTCAGGCCTTCAGTTAGATGTAGATATTCTTTCTTAATAAGATGTAAAGCAAAAGTATAGTATAAAATACTTTAAATAGATTACTTAAATTATTGAAAATATTTAAAAAGAGTTTCAAATTGAACACCTGTCCAGTCTTTTATTTGTATTCGACACTTGGTTGTCACTTGTGTGATGAGGCGCTTGCGGTAGCTCAGACCTTGCATGTGCAAATGGCTGAAAACTTTGCAGCATCGTCCTTTGATTCGGAAGGAAAGCCGCTTTTTTTTAAACTTGAGTTGGTCGATATTGCAGACGATGATGCCTTAATTGATCGCTATGGCGCCAGGATACCTGTTTTGCTATCCCATGATAAATCCCTGGAGCTTGAATGGCCTTTTGATGTTCAATCACTTTATGAGTTTATGTGCCGCTGCCTTAAATAGGGTTTCGGTTTAGTCAATTTAATGAATTAGATGTGAATTAGTATGATTATTGTTGTGTCTCCTGCAAAAACGCTGGATTTCGAGTCAGCGAGTTTTAGTGATGAGTTTTCTGTGCCCGATTTTCTAGATGAATCAAAGCATCTGGTTGACGCTTTAAAAAAAGTAGATTCCGCTGCGCTAATGAAGCTAATGAGTGTCAGTGAAAAGATTGCAGATTTAAATGTGCAGCGAATGAAAGATTGGACTGTTCCGTTCACGGCCCAGAATGCAAAGCAAGCTGTCTATGCCTTTAAGGGGGATGTATATACGGGGTTAGCAGTCGAGTCGATGGATAGTGCTAGTGTCGAATATCTTCAGGGAAAGTTAAGAATACTCTCGGGTTTGTATGGTATTTTGCGCCCCTTGGATTTGATGCAGCCATATCGTTTGGAAATGGGAACCAGGCTTGAAAATACACGCGGAAAGAATCTTTACGAGTTTTGGGGAGAGATGCTGACCGAATCACTTAACCGGGAGTTAGAGGGGAGTGACGAGGTTCTCGTTAACCTAGCATCCAGCGAGTATTTTAAATCAATCAAGCCTAAGTCGCTTAAGGCAAAGGTGATTACCCCTATATTCAAGGATGAGAAGAAAGGCACATACAAGATCATTAGTTTTTATGCCAAAAAAGCACGAGGCTTAATGGTCAGGTATGCTGCTGATAATAATATTCAAAGCGTTGAAGATCTAAAGGGTTTTGACTACGCGGGTTATCAATACTCAGAGAGTGAGTCCAGTGGCACTGATTGGGTCTTTACTAGAAGTGAGAGTGTAGCGGAGGCGCAGAAGTAAGGTTGTGTTTAGTGTTGTGAAGAATAGGGCGCGCCAAGGGTTGCGCTTCTCTCGTCTGCTTGCAAATTTACTCTCGGGTAGTGCTTTTATTGGTGCTTGTTATCAATTCCCGCAAGTGTCTAAAATTGACCAAAACGAGCTTAATGATTACGCTCTGTTTACCTTGTGGGTTGAGGATCTGGTTCGTTCAATGAATACGGAGGTCGTTGTCGAAGGCTCCCCCATGGAAGCAAGCGGTTTGTTTGTATCAAATCATATTTCATGGCTCGATACGATTGTTTTTAATCATCTCAGGCCTGTAGGTTTTATTGCGCGGCATGATTTGGAAGAGTGGCCCTTGCTGGGGACCTTTACCAAAAGAATGGGGTCTATTTATATTAATAGAACCAATAAATTTGAAGCGTATCGCTCAATTCCTTACCTTGAAGAGCGTTTAAGGCAAGGTGGTTCAGTGCACCTGTTTCCTGAATCAACGACCTCGGTAGGTGCAGAGGTGTTGCCGTTTTTCCCGATGTTTTATGAGGCAGCAGTTAGAGTGGGTGTGCCTGTTCAGCCAGTTGCACTAAAGTATACGGATGAGTTTGGTCGGCTCTTGCCTGAGCCAGCGTTTATAGATGATGACTCGTTTATTGATACGCTTGAGCGTATTCTAAGGGTTGAAAAGGTGTATGCTCATGTCCGTTATCTGGAACCTATGGACTCAGCATCCTTGTGTCGTAAGGGCTTGGCGAGGCGTACGCGGGAAATGATTGGTGCAGAATTAAAACTGATTTAGGTATAAAAAAACCCGCAAGAGCGGGTTTTTTTATACCTTAGCTTTGCGCTTAGGCAGGGTAGTCGCGCTTGTCGTGACCAGTATAAAGCTGGCGTGGACGACCAATGCGGTAGTTTTCACTAACCATTTCGTTCCAGTGTGAGAACCAGCCAATAGTACGAGACATTGCGAAGATAACGGTAAACATTGACTCAGGAATACCGATAGCTTTCAAAATGATGCCTGAGTAGAAGTCTACGTTTGGATATAGCTTTCTTGCAACAAAGTACTCATCTTCTAGTGCTATCTGCTCAAGGCGACGCGCGATCTTCAATAGAGGATCATTCTCAAGGCCTAGTGCACCAAGAACTTCTTCGCATGTTTCGCGCATAACTTTGGCGCGAGGGTCGAAGTTTTTGTATACGCGGTGACCGAAGCCCATCAGACGGAATGGGTCGTTCTTGTCTTTCGCTTTGGCAACGTATTCATCGATGCGAGATACGTCACCGATTTCGTTAAGCATTGTTAGTACAGCTTCGTTTGCGCCGCCGTGAGCAGGGCCCCAAAGTGCAGCGATGCCAGAAGCGATACAGGCAAATGGGTTGGCGCCAGTTGAGCCGGCTAGGCGGACAGTTGATGTTGATGCATTCTGCTCATGGTCAGCATGAAGCATGAAGATCTTGTCCATTGCCTTTGAGATGGCTGGGTCAAACTTAACATCGCCAGCTGGCGTGCTGAACATCATGTGCAGGAAGTTTTCTGCATAATCCAAGTCATTGTTTGGATACATGAAAGGCTGGCCGATTGAGTACTTGTAGCACATCGCTGCAATGGTCGGCATTTTAGCTACAAGGCGGAAGCCTGCTATTTCACGGTGTTCTTCGTCAGAGATGTCCATCGTATCGTGGTAGAACGCTGAAAGAGCACCAACGACGCCGCACATGATCGCCATCGGGTGAGCGTCTCTTCGGAAGCCCTTAAAGAATTGGTTAACTTGATCGTGAACCATTGTGTGGTTGCGAACAGTTTTTCTGAAATGTTCGTTTTCTTCTGCTGTCGGAAGTTCTCCGTGCAAAAGTAGGTGGCATAGTTCAAGGTAGTCTGAATTTTCAGCTAGCTGTTCTATTGGGTAGCCTCTGTGAAGAAGTACACCTTTGCCGCCATCAATGTAGGTGATTTTAGATTCGCATGCCGCAGTGGACACGAATCCAGGGTCATAAGTAAAGACACCTTCTGATACTAGGCCTCGTACATCTATTACATCTGGGCCGACAGAGCCAGAATAAATTGGTAAATCGATGGTTTTCCCATCAACCGATAACTGAGCTTTTTTATCAGTCATGGTGCTCTCCTGTTGCTGAGATAGAGTAAGCCAAGCGTAGCTGCTGCTTAATAGGTAAAAAGCTTGCGGCCAGTTGGCGACTTAAAAGTTTGCGCATTATGCCAAATAGAATGACTATAGTCACGTCTCTGTAATGTGCCAATGTAGATGAAAAAAAAATCAAAGAAAGTTTCGGCTTTTTGGGTGGGTGAAATTTGCACGGCTGTGGCGCGGAAATATCTAATAAAAGCTAATTTGGTGCAAAGTGGGTATGAAAACTAAGAAAAAAAGCTTGATATGGTGCCAGAGCTGCCTAAGGCGGGGCTACTATGTTGCTGAAAT
>NZ_LWGE01001472.1:0-2369 GCF_001635315.1 Oleiphilus sp. HI0123 | reverse complement strand
TAATAGCCATCAGAATTACCCCGGCTTGAAATTTTACCGCATACAGCCTCTGCGGTTTGTTTATCTCCGGCCTTGTAATATTCTGCACAAGATTGAGCAGTTGGATTTTCAAGTGGATTGGAAGCACAACCAGACAAAATTGCTAGGATTCCGAATCCCAAAAACATCCTCTTCATTTCTTCTCCTTTTTGTTTCTGCATATGCACCTTTAAAGCTAACGCCTGCAGTTGCGGACGGAGTGTGATGGCGCTTTTTGTGCAACGCACAAAACGTGACAGCTCACGTAGTTCCGCAAGCTGCACTTGTTAGGTGGTACTATATTTACTCTCCATGCACGATGGTTGTGTTTTGTAGCCAAAGACCAAATAGAAAAGAGTTAACTTGATGATCTACGTGATGTACCTTTGTGATGCCGGCTTCTTTCATGGCTGTATCTATACTTGCATCGCCAAATGCAAATAAACCAGCAATTGCAGATACACTCGCTGAGCCCATTTTTGAACTCTGTGCATCTTTATCGGTTGCTACGGTTAAGTTTTGAGCAGGGCCTTTCACATTAGTGATAATTACACCAGCTGGGGTTGGGCCTCCTGGAAACAGGTTCGTTGCGCACCCTGACATAAATAAGGCTGATACGATTATTACGAAACCAAACAGTTTATTCTTTAACATATTATGATTTTCCTTAATTTTAAGTTATTGATTTAAGTTGAACCGAGATTTTATCTTATTGAAACTAATGCTGCCTACTAATTTTTCACCTAACGCTTTTATAAACGGCGCACGGCTCTATCGTGCGTCCAACGCAGGCCACGTTTCTTTGTGGCCGGAGTGATGTTTGATGAACTGGTTAGATGTTTTAGAACACCCAAGTAGAACAACACCACGTTGTGTAGCCGAAGGCGGAACTTTAGTTCGTTGCCTGTGGCTAAAATAATTAAGTTGACGACTTTACCGGATTCCCTAGGAACACACCACCGACGAAGCCTCTACAAATTAAAATGTACCTGAGAAACTTAAACAGCGGAGCGGAACAGCGGGAAACCGTGCCACTTACCCTAAAAACTTAAACGGAGGAATGTATGAAAAGAAACGAGCACTCCTTGCCGAGTATTGAGCCTTAAACCTAAAGGCCAAAAAACATTTAACATTTGAATCTACGACATAAGGTCGTATATCCATTTGTCGTATATCCTTTTTTAAAAAAATTCTATATCACACGAATCCTACATCATTTCTGGAGTCCGATGAAGTCCAAAGTTTTTGCAATTTACAAAGTGCGACTCGTGTCGCCTATCCTTTTATTACAAGCCTTCATAATTATTTGTTTTTAAATAGCTTTTACCGTATTTTAACGGTAGCTATAGATATACGACAGGAGGTCGCTTTTCATAGCTATTTTGACTCACTCTTAAACTAAAGGATTAGTTTTATGGATGATATACCACTACCTCTCCCTAAAAAGCCCGTGCGCTTTATTGATCAGTTTCGAGCATTTATTCGTAGTAAACAAATGGCCTATAAGACCGAGAAAACCTATTGCCATTGGGTAATACGTTTTATTCGTTTTCACAACAAAAGGCACCCCAAGGAAATGGGGGCTGTCGAGGTCGATCAGTTTCTGAGTTCTTTAGCGCTCGATCAGAGCGCCGGGGTCAATACGCAGAAGACTGCGCTCAATGCCTTGGTTTTTATGTACCATAAGTTTTTGAAGATTGAGCTAGGTGATCTTGATTTCAAGCTGAGCAACCAGCCGCAAACAATTCCTACGGTATTTAGTCATGCCGAGGCGCTGGCGGTAATAGGTAAGTTAGATGGCGTTTACCTTATGCTAACAAAGCTGATGTATGGGGCTGGCCTTAGGGTCATGGAGGCGGTTCGTTTGCGGGTTCAAGACATCGACTTTGCAAATAACTGCCTAATAGTGCGTGAGTCTAAGGGGCTAAAGTGGCGGCGCACGCTGCTTCCCAAGTCCTTGATTGAGCCCTTAAAAGTTCAAATAGACTATGCACTCGCGCTGCACGCGAAAGATCTTGAAGAGGGCTATGGGGCGGTCTATCTTCCGGGTGCCTTGGCACGTAAGTATCCGAATGCTGCAACAGCCCCTGCATGGCAATACGTGTTTCCGGCGAATTCGCTTTCGAAGGACCCGCGAGCTGGTATTTATCGCCGTCACCATTTAGGTGAGCGTGCGGTTCAACGGAAGATTAAAGAGGCTTTGAAGCTCGCTAACATATATAAAAAGGCTGGCTGCCATACCTTTAGGCACAGTTTTGCTACCAACCTACTACGAGCGGGAACAGACATTAGGGCAATTCAGGAAATGTTGGGGCATTCCAATATTTCAACCACCCAGATCTACACACACG
>NZ_LWGE01001471.1:0-5452 GCF_001635315.1 Oleiphilus sp. HI0123 | reverse complement strand
TTTAAGTCATGAGCCCAGGGTAATACAGACATGTTATTTCGCATAATAGAAACAATCGAAGCGAGTGGAGCTCGATCACAATAAACCACCTTCGCTCTCGGCATCACCTTCATAATGAAATCGATTAGGAATATGTTTTCTAGAGACTTATCAGTAAAACGTTTTACGTCGCTTGATGAATCTTCCGGCAATAAGCCATGTCGCATATAAGAAGATTCGAGCTGACTAACGAAAGCTTCCCAAAAGTTTTGTCCACCACTTTGATAAGCAACGGCTAATGCCTCAATAACGGACCCGGTTTCTTCACCTTTGCCAACATTCTGAGGCCCATGACAAATGATATTTTCCAACAAGGTTGAACCACAACGTGGCACACCAATAATAAAAACAGGTTCGAGATTAGCAAGTCGAGAAGTAAAATGTGCAGAATCAGGTGGCGTCAACTGAGGCAATGCCTGCAGATAAAACTCGGTACTTCTCGGAAATTGAGTAATCGAACTGTAAATTCGATGCGCAGCGACAAGATGCTCCATCTCAACTAGCGGCTCACCTTGCTTTTTAGCAAAATTTGCCAACAACCATTGATAATAAAAGCGATTGTCTCCCTCTAAAGTAGCCTCATCAACATCGATTAAGCGTTGATACAATTCGGGGTGAAGACTCTCTGCATCCAATTGAACAAGGCGATATGCAAACGACAGGTTTTCAGGGAAGTCTTCCGAACCTTTATTCAATACATCTTTAGCGACAGCCAACTGTCCGTGATCAACATGTAGTTTTGCAGCATTCAGATATAAACCTTCACTTTTCAATCCGTATTCAATTGCACTCAAATAAACTGATTGTGCTTCTTCAAAACGTAATAGTTGGTACAACAATTTACCTAATTGCATGCGATAACTTAAATTTTCAGGTTTCTTCCCAACACATGCTTTCAGACATTCAACCGCACGTTCAAATTCCTTAGCCTTTACCAAGACCTCGGCATATTTTCCTGATAATTCAATATCATCTTGTACTGAAAGATAAGCTTCGAAAACCTTTGCTGACTCAACAATCATTCCCATATCAGCATAAAGACCCGCTAGTTCCAATACAAAAGTCCTATTGAGGGGCTCGGCTTGGTACACATGCAGCAGGTGTTGTTTCGCTGCTTGATTATCATTTTGTTGGCGAGCAATCGTCCCTAAAGAATAGTGAGCATCACAGTTCTGCGGATCGATCGAAAGAATCTTATTATAGCAACGACGAGCTCGAGAGAGTCTTTCAGACTGTATATACTCGTTAGCCTGCTGCATTAAGGTTTGTATTTCCGACTCGCTCATATTCCTGCCTTTCGATTTCTTATTAAAATGTAATCCCGAGATGTATTCCAACGCAGCGAGAAGACTCGCGTTAGTTTAACGTGGCATAACCTCAACGATCTGAACCATATCATCCTCTTTAGTTCGGGATGAAGAAATAGATTGCTCTAAATCAAACTCATACTCTTTACGTTCACCACTGCGATCAATTGCTAGTGTTTCGAAATCAAAAAGCTGGGTATCCGCTAACTGGGAAGGCGATACATTCTGTAAGGCTGTGAAAATTGACTCAATTCTTGAAGGGTGTTCTTTTTCCCATTGAATAAGCATTTTCTTAATGGATTGACGCTGGAGATTTTCTTGCGAACCACAAAGATTGCACGGAATGATCGGGTAAGCCTTCACCAGAGCAAACTGCTCAATATCTTTCTCACGACAATAAGCCAGCGGCCTAATCACGACATTTCGCTTGTCATCAGAAAGCAGTTTAGGTGGCATAGCTGACAACCTTGAACCATGAAACATGTTCAGAAACATGGTCTCAACGATGTCATCTTTATGATGGCCTAAAGCTATCTTATTCGCTTTAATCTCCTCAGCAAAGGAGTATAAAGTACCACGACGTAAACGTGAGCACAGGCCACAGGTTGTCTTGCCTTCTGGTATCTTGGACTTAACGATGGAGTAAGTATCTCGATCAATAATATAATATTCAATATCAAGTGATTCCAGATACTTAGGAAGGACATGGTCAGGAAAACCTGGCTGTTTCTGGTCAAGGTTTACGGCGACTAGGTCGAAACTGATCGGAGCACTCTTTTGCAGACTCATCAGAATGTCTAGCATGGTGTAGCTGTCTTTTCCGCCCGACAAGCAAACCATAATACGATCACCGTCTTCGATCATATTAAAGTCGGCAATGGCCTTACCCATGCCACTGCGCAAGCGCTTTTGAAGCTTGTTAAACTCGTATTTCTCTGAACCTGCTAAGCTCTGCATAACCCTACAACCTGACAACGACAACATTAAAGGCGCGCATTATAGCGAATTTACGGCTTTAACCCAAAGCCCGGTCTAACAAACGTTTAGCAGCGGATATTTTTTTAAACTGTTCCCCGCAGCCCCCCTTATCAGGGTGATGAATTTGAGCAAGCTTACGATACTGAAGCTTAACCTGCCTTTGGTCAGCATTAGCAGGCAAATCTAATACACTTAGCGCAGCATGCCGATCATCATTTGCCAGAAACTTACGCCAAAACTTATCGAGCAGGTCGTTTACTTCATCTTCTTCTGTTTCAAAATAGTGGCTAATATCAAGGTAATATGCCTTAACCGAATCATAAGATGATAATTCGGAAACTCCTTCTGCAAAGGGTCTTCTAGATATATTTATCAGATTGATGTCGAGAAAAAAACGCTGCTCATCTAGATAAGTGTTTTGTAGCGTGTAAAGGGCGTGTTTTAACAGAAAGTGGGCACGAAAAAGGTCTTTACTCTGACTTATATTGAACTCGGAAAACGGCTCTTGCTGAATGCATTTTAGATGTTGAATAAGCTCAATTTCTTTAACGCTAGCATGATCATCAAGATAGTTATCTATCCCCTTGATAATATCTAACAAGACATCCAAGCTAGTGAGCCTTCTTGCCTAAACGGCTTCGAGGAGGGGCGATGCCTACACCGTTCTTTTCTTTCTGCTTCACTTCATACATTGCCCGATCAGCAGACTTCAAAATATCGGCCGTTTTTTCACCATTATCAGGGTACATACTAATACCTATACTACCACCAACGGTGACCGTTAAACCGGCAACCTGTAAAGGTCTTTCCAGGTTAAACAGTACCTTTTCGGCGACTTGCCGAGCATGCGCGTTGGATTCACAATCATGCAATATCAACACAAACTCATCGCCACCAATTCGAGCTAATACATCCGCTTCTCTGACGGCCATTTTGATGCGCTGTACAACTTCACACAACACGACATCACCCACTTCATGGCCATATTGATCATTCACGATTTTAAAATCATCCAAATCAATAAACAGTACCGCAACACGCTCCTTTCTTCGCTTAGCTAATGCGATCGCTTCTTCCAGTTTTTCAAAGAACAAAGTCCGGTTACCTATCCCCGTTAAGGCATCAGAATGAGCAAGTTCTTTTAACTTATTCTCTAATGCCTTACGCTCGGTAATATCATTAGCCATGGCAACAACCCGCCCAGGTTGCAAGACTGCGTAGTGCCATTCACATAGAACAAGCTTATTCCTATTGGTCCGACTCCAACCCTCAGCAACCTTAACCTCTCGCCGATCAAACAGGTTCGCAATCATTCTACGAAACTTGTTCTGGTCTCCTAAGGGCACCACATAATCGTAAACAGATTGGCCAATGATATCTTCTGAAGCCCAAGCAAAAATTTGTTCTGCCTGATGATTCCATTCAATGATTTTGCCCTGACTATCCATAATCACCATTGCAGTGGGCGTATTATCAACCACAGTTCTAAGCCAAGAAGTGCGTTTATCCAAACGACGGTTCAAGCGCCAAACGTAAGCGAGAAAGCTCAGCAATATAATCGTAATCAGTGAGGCACCAAGCCCCCAACGTTTCACCAAGTCGGCACTAACCCCTTCCTCACTCCTGTAAAGAAAGTCGTCAAGCGAATAATCTGCAGACAGGCTGCCTTGCTCGACATAAACCTTGGCAATATGGTGCCAGCGTTTACTCGTCATATAGCCTGGGGAGATTAGCTCACTTTCTAGCAAGTCTTTCATCTTCTCTGCTTCAAACATTAAATGCGCTTTTGTATGTCGCTGGCTGTAGCGTTCATAGATCAGGTCTACAATTTCTGAGGGGTGATCCATAGCATATCGCCAGCCTTTAAAACTGGCTCGCCTAAATGCTGCAACCCGTTTAGGGTGGTGTTTGAGTTCATGAATCGTAGTAAAAAGGTTGTCACCATAAAAATCGACCCCGGAATCTTTTGGTCGAAACAGCGTGTACGGCTCTCCCAAACGCTCAAACTCAAACACTTCATCAGTGGTATAAACAGACATAGCTGCAACCCTACCCGCCATCACATCTGAAGTATTAAAACTGTGCTTAACAATTTTGAGCGTATCACGCGATAAACCTTCTTTGGAAAGATAAGCCATTAACTCAGCCGAGTTGGCTTCAATCATAATAGGTTTGTTGCGTAGGTCTTGTACTTGCTGAATGTTTGAGTATAAGTTGCTCTCAGGCAAACTGGCGGAGCTTAACAAAGCAAGAGGAGAATGTTGGAATATAACCCCTAAAACGACAACAGGCTTAAAGTGGTTGTGTAAAAGCAGCAACTCACTGGTGCCAACTCCAAATTCAGCCTCACCATTAACGACGACTTCAATAGGGTCCATCTCTGGCTCGGCTTCCCGAATGGCGACATCCAAACCTTCTTCAGCGTAAAAACCTTTTTCCAGCGCCGCATAATAACCCGCAAATTGAAACTGATGTTTCCATTTGAGCTGTAGAGTTACACTTTCGCTGGACAAAGCATAGGGCACAGATGCCACCAACAAAGTCAGACTGAAAATCCAATTCTTAATCACATAGAAGCTCCTGCCTCTCGCCTCTTAGCACTGAAGGGCTATTACTATATTGTTCACTTCTCGACAATTTCCTAATATTATGCGCGACAATAGTGAAAACTACTATCCTTAAAGTCTAGCATTCAACTATCACTGACGCTTAATTTTGTTCAGTTTTTACGCGTCCGACGGCATCTAACCAGCCGCTATAGAGTTTTTTTGCATCTTCTGGACAAATATCAGGTGAAAAACGTTTATCAAGATGCCACATATCTGCAATCGTCTCGACGCTTTCAAATAAACCGGCCTTTAAACCAGCCAAGTATGCCGCACCTAATGCCGTGGTCTCGACAATTTCAGGCCGGTCAACCGAAACATTCAGAAGGTCAGATAGAAACTGTACAACCCAGTCATTGACCACCATGCCTCCATCTACTCTTAAAGTGTTTACTTGCGCACCATCTTTCTCCATCGCGTGGAGCAGATCCCTTGTCTGATAACACACTGACTGTAGGCCAGCTGTGACGATTTCTTCTATCCCCGTATCTCGAGTTAAACCGAACAAAGCACCTCGTGCAT
>NZ_LWGE01001470.1:0-1384 GCF_001635315.1 Oleiphilus sp. HI0123 | reverse complement strand
CTTACCGACAAACAAGCCTAGCGCGATGCCAACGGGGACGTTATGAAGCATTTGCTCTAAACCTATACCTGATAGATTGATTCCAGCATTGGCGAAGGCGAAGACGGGGAGAATTCCAAAAGCAACGACTGAGTGAAGGTCATGCTCCAGATCTTTAAGCGGCGAGAACGAAGGGTTCTCTCTAGATTTCATAGGAATGAATATCGCTAGAACTACACCTGCAAGTGTCGCATGAACGCCCGATTTAAGCGTTGCAACCCACATAATGATACCGATAAAAATATAAGCACTTTTGGAGATGACATTTCGTTTGTTCATGATAATTAGGAAAGGGATGCAGCCTGCAACGATTATTAACGCGCTTAGCGATAATTTATCCGTGTAAAACAATGCGATGATCAGAATCGCGCCAATATCATCAAAAATTGCTAAAGAGGTAAGGAATATTTTAAGTGAGGTAGGAACTCTGGAACCAAGAAGCGTCAGGGCACCAAGGGCAAAAGCAATATCGGTTGCAGCAGGAATGGCCCAACCACTAAGGGCCTGAGGGTCTTCGTAATTAAAGTAAACATATATAAGTGCAGGAAATAGCATGCCACCCAGTGCGCCGATTCCGGGTAAGACTATATTTCGCTTGTCGGAAAGTTCGCCTTCTAATAGCTCTCTTTTTAGTTCTAATCCGACTAAAAAGAAGAATACCGCCATCAGGCCATCATTAATCCATAGCAGTAATGGCTTCGCGATTTCCAGTGCGCCAATCTTGACTTCTACAGGGGTTGATAGCAGCAATTCATAAATTGAAGATAAGGGCGTATTAGCAAACACTAAGGCAAGGACTGCTGCAAAAATTAGTAATATTCCACCGGCAGACTCAAGCTTAAAAAAGTCAGAGATAAAGTTTTGTGGATGGTTGTTTTGTAAAGAATTCATGATTAGCCTTAGACCTTACTTATGCTTATATCTTAAGTCGTAATTTACTTGGTAGTTACTCAATAGGGCATTTATTACCCAGTTCATCAATGCATACAAATGTGATTCGAGTTTCAAATAAAACTGTATCTTTGTCTTCGCGAGCGTTTCGTACTGAAATAAAATAAGTAATTGAAGAGTTTCCCTGTCGCTCAAGGTCGACCTTAAAACAAATTATTTCGCCACAGTCGATTCGATGTTTGAATTCAACATTATCGAGTGCAACGGTAACGAATCGCAGCCCTGGGTAGTGAAGGGCGGCCGTCATATAGGCGACTTCGTCTATCCACATCAGCAAGTTGCCACCAAACAAGGAGCCTTGGTGGTTCATATGCTCAGGTAATACTAACTTATGATGTTGCATGCTGAGTAAAGCTTTAGTTGCTTCGTGACTCATTGCATCTCCTTAGATAAA
>NZ_LWGE01001469.1:0-1544 GCF_001635315.1 Oleiphilus sp. HI0123 | reverse complement strand
AATAGGGTGGTGAGTATATGGAGAAGACAGCTTTAAATTTTGGAGTATGATCTGTTTTTTTGGGGAGAAATGAGCTTATAGAAATACTCTTGATAAACGATAAAACTCTTTAACTGAGGCGTTGATTAGCTAAAACTAAAGAAAGATATAAATGCCGGTTTAGTCACAGCGGGATAACTAAAGCGGCATTTAGTAGTTCTAATCATTTTATAGATATTCGTTGCTCGAATTCTTGCGTAAAATCAACACTAAAGGAACTGAAGCCGTCGTTAACAATCTCTAAACCTGGATTTGACGAAACTCTAATAATTGCGGCGACTGAATCAGGGCAGATTGTTTCGGCAGGAATTACGTGAGTTAATTCCTCTGAAGAGTCAGCTTCATAGGGTGCGCATTCTTCTTGGGAAGATTGGTGTACATCAACAGTATCTACGCCGTAGATATCCCAATTAAACACCAGGTCTTCTTCGGAAGGGGAATACTCGCCAGAAATATTTGTTTCGACCTCAAAAAGAGGAGGCATTTCAAATGACAACGATGAATATGCGTCGCCATCGAAAATGATTTCGATTTGTCGTTCTTCACGACTAGGCTCTGGCAGATTTACACTGTAGTAAACCGCGCTGAAGGTTAAATCATAAGCTTTGTACTCAAACAAATCATAAGTTTCATCATCAATCTTCAAAAAGAACTTATTAGGTTCAGTGACGTCCACCTCTACTTGTTCAAATAGCCCAGCATCTTCATCTTGTTTTTCAAAAAGGCTAAATTGAAAGTTTAACTCCTTATCAGGGTTAACTGAATGAGTCTTAAGCTTATGAGTTTCATAAGTTGCCGTCAGTCCAACGTGTAATTGAGAATGATCGACGTCTGTAGAATCTTTATTTTCACAACCTGAAAATATTAATGCAGAAATAACAGCCGCTATATAGGAAATCAATTTCTTCATAATCCTGCCCTCCTTGGCAAACAGCTTATCGGTATGCCGCAGTCTTGATAAATATAATTTTTTCATCGTCCTTGATGCTTTTTCTGGTTTCATAGTTTATTAATTCATAGGCGAAATATAGTAGTAACCAGAGCTATTCGGCTTATGGATTGATTCAGCCACTGTTCCGTCCTCAATATCGTAGATTAGAAATATTTGGTCACCGTTACTGTTATACGCTTGCCCTTGATACAAACCTTTGTCGTATGGATGATCGCTAATATCGTAAGTAGCATAGCGACCAGATGCTGCAACTTCTGGCTCACCAATTAATCTATCCCCTGTTAGCGGGTTATACTGCACTAAAAAGCTTCGACTACTAGCGCCTTCAACATTAACCAAAATTACGAAACTCATATATCCAGAATAATCATAGTAATTCTGTTCACCGATTCCTGTATTAGGTATATCAGATTTCATTGCAGAACAAGTGATCTGGCCAGCGCCATAAGAAGCAATCAGGTCTGCAGGGATTACAGAATCAACAAGCGCAAGCTTCTTAGCAAGGCTTTCATCGTATTGATACCAATTGCACGACTCACCTAAAAATAGATCT
>NZ_LWGE01001468.1:0-1482 GCF_001635315.1 Oleiphilus sp. HI0123 | reverse complement strand
TCAGGTTTTTATTGACATAGAATAAGATTGAAATAAAGGCTGCGCCAATAACAAATATAATACTGGAAACTTGGAGTACCTGACGCGTCAGTTGGCTGGCTTCATTTAGTTCAGGAGAGTAAATGAAACGCTCGTGGTTCAATTCGCCAGTGCTCATGCCAAGATCGGTAAACGAGTCAGCGATGTGCTGCCACCTTCCTGGGTTCATGTGTCCCAGATCCACCAGTTTGGGAACGATTAGACGAATGGTCTCCTGAGCTTCATGGCGGAGTTCTTCAATGCTGAGTTCTGATTGATACTTATTCTTGATGAGCTCAATAAGCTCATCTGGATTCTCAATAGCGTAACGCCAGCCGTCAATACTGGCTTTTCTAATGGCTTTCACTTCATCGCTATGCTCATCAACTTTAGACTCTGTGCTAAATAACACGTCTCCGTAATAGTCTATTCCGTAAACACGAGGGTCTATAAGGTTGTATTCGACACCTCTTTGTCTCAGCTGGAAGGGTTGATCGGTTATATAACCAACCATTGCATCGACTTTTTCATCGATTAAATCCTGAATATTGTAGGATAAGGGCACCGACTCAATTTGTGACTCATTAATCCCTTCTTTCTTTAACAGTCCTAACGTATTTGAACCGTAATGTCCCTCTGGGTACATCACGCGTTTACCGATTAAGTCTTGTGGAGTTAGCAGATTATTCTTCTTTAAAGTCATCAATACGATTGGCGAGTGTTGAATAATGGCTGCTAATGCGACGAGAGGATTGCCGTTCAGGTGATAGAGCACAAGCTCAGCATTGGCTATGCCATAATCAGCCTTACCCTCAAGCACTTCTGTGATGGGGTTTATATCAGGACCGGCAGCTCTGATCTCGACGTTGTAACCGGCATCTTGGTAATAGCCATTTTCCAGGGCTGCGTAGAATCCTGCAAATTGAAATTGGTGTTTCCACTTCAGTTGTATACTGACATTTTTGAGTGATGGGCTGAGATGCTCATCTGCGTAAGCGCTTGTGGAGCCAATCAACATACTCAGATACAGAAGAAAGAATAACGAGACGGTTGATGTGCCTCTAGCAACCCGTAGCGCTATACTGGGCAATATCTGTACGTGGGCGTTGCTTGCTTTCTTTGTTATGTTATTCAAAGTTAAAAGTCTACTGGTTAAAGGTAATAGCCGCGTATTTGGAAGGCCAAAGCAATCTTTTAAGTGTAGTTCAAAAAAACACCAGCTGCAGAGTTACGAGCTTAAAAATAATGTAAATTTATTGGCGGAATTATCAGGTATTAATAAGTCTTTGTGCCAGATCAAGGCATTGGATAAGAAGTTTGTTCATAGTATGAGTTATAGATTTTGTTTTGAAGCTGATTCAGAACCCCCTGTGTCAGGATAGTTGTCGCCTCTGTTAATTTTTAATAATTGAATAGGAGGCGGTAAGAGAATATGAGTGAAGCATTATTCAAAAGAGTTTAAAG
>NZ_LWGE01001467.1:0-10807 GCF_001635315.1 Oleiphilus sp. HI0123 | reverse complement strand
TGAACACATGCTACATCCTTTAATAAGACAAATCGTTTACCAAATGAGACAGTTAGATTGAAATGTGAATAAACTCTCAGTTTTTGAGTGCCTAATAGAGATTAAATAGAACTTAACTGCTGCATAATAGGAAAAGTCGTATTACGGTTTAACAAAAGAATAAATACAATGAATACTAATGCTCGTTTTCCAGGTTGGGGAAGCGGTCAGGTGACAATCTTGCTTGAATATGCCTTATCTAAAGGCCTATCCACTAAGCGAGTATTGGAGGGCTCTGGTATTACACTCGAAAGCCTTGAACATAGTGACCCGTCCTTAGACTAAGAATTGCATGTGATTAAAAATTTGCTTGCTTGTATGCCCACTCATCCTTTTAGAGTAGGCTTTGATGTTGGTTTACATTGCAATGCAAACTCATTCGGTTTGATGGGGTAAGCCCTTCTTGCTTGTAAAACACCAAAAGCTATTATCAACTTCGCCTCACAGCATTTAAATGGTGAATTGAATTTTTCAATCATAAAACCACGTATCTATAAGTCTTCGGTAAAGACGACTTTTGATTATCGTAGAGGCCTGTGTGATAAAAGCGTCGCTTTTGTTCTAGGGAGGGATATGGGCTCAGCCATCTCATTTCAGGAAACCTTGTACNACGATATTCCTGACATTGTCGTAGAAGTTGGGTTTAAAGGAGAGCCTCTACCCGGAATGGAAGAGATAGGTGAATACTATCGCTGCCCAGTTAAGTTCGAGCAAAACGATAATTATTTGCTCAATGACATACGTGTAATGGATATCGTCATGCCATTAGGTAACCGTATGATGGAAAAAATCTTAACCAAACGAATCCAAAAATATGTTGATCAACTACCTGATATGCTTACCATTGAATCAAAGACACAACGCTACTTCGAGGAAAATGGCTACCAAGACTTGAGCAAAGAACAACTGGCTAAAGCGCTCAATATTTCATCACGAACGCTTACACGCTATCTAACAAAAGAAGGGACAAACTGGAGAAAACTATCTAATCAACTTCGTATGGATAGAGCTAAGGAATACTTAATCAGTACACCTGAAGGCATTGAACAGATTGCTTTTAAAGTCGGCTTCTCTAACGCGAGTAGCTTCTCAAGCGCATTTTCTCGTGAGGTAGGGCGAAGCCCACTCGAGTTTAGGCTAACAAATTCTTGGGGGGAAACCCAATAAGTTTGTTAGGGTGGCGTATCATTCAAAGCAGCGAATAACCTCGTTATGGGACGTTAATGATCACTCCTAATAGGCAATATGCCACGTTTTTAAAAAGAGCGGTGCTAGCGCTTCGCAAAAATAAATGCGTGACCTTTCCACAGTTTAAAGATTCGATGAAGCTCTGAGTTACTCGTTATCGAATTACTAGGCCTTTCGCACCTTGAGAACCCAGGCGACTTACTTTTGATTTGATTCCCTGCTGTTTATAGATCTTTTCGAGTAGACCTGTCTTTATGGCGCCATCTAGAGCTATGTTAAATTGTTCACGCAACTCTAAGGCCCCACTCTTCTTGCGAGTAAAGCCGACATGAAAGGCCTTGATAGGTCCGACTGCTTTAGGAATATAGTCAATGTTCCGAAACAAAGGTGCATACTGATCAATATAAAACTGACATACCAGCTTGTTGCATATAAATAGCTCGATGTGCTCGCGGTTCAATTTTTTTAAGTTGTCGAGTGTTGGGTTTTGTGAAAACAGCGGAGCTGTCTTTATGAGCCCTTCACGCTCAGCAGCTTGGAACGCTATAGGATAATGGTAGCCTGCATTTGACCCGATACTATAAGGCTGAAGATCTGATAAAGTCTCCCACGATATTTCTGACGATCTTCTTTTGAAAAATACAGTATCAATTATTGAGATAGGGTTAGAAAAGTATGCAGATTTGCTTCTCGACTCGCTGTAGGTATACGGATATACCCCGTCAACAAGACCGCCCTCCACCATTAAAAGTGCTCTTTTTGCTGGGACCGAAGTAATCTCCAGCTGATAGCCCATTGTTTCAAAAATCTCATGTAGCAGTTGTGTAACGCTTCCGACGACTTTCCCAGCTTCTACGAAACTATGCGGAGCATGCTCAACGGTGACAAAGTGAAGTTCTTTCGAGGTCGTTTGGACGCTAAATAAACAAAGGCTCAAGAAACAAAAGGATGCTCTGAGAAATGGCAGGACATTGAAATCATGCAACATGTTTAATAGTCTTTTTCTGAAACGCGATTTTAGAATCCATATTAGCCGAGCAATGAGCGTTATACAAACCTCCGGCTCTGTAATGATATTTTTGGCAGGTATCAGACAAACCGATTCGAATCTAACAACTCTCAGATGTCTACTTTGTGGAGAAGACAGACTGTCAGAAAGGTAGTGCTTAGTGCTTCAAAATCAAAATTCTTCGACATCTTTAAATCAGGAGAACTAGGCCATTTCGACAATGCCCTTCAACGGCAGTTTTTGGCTTTAGCCGACTAAGCTTTTCTTGCTGTTTGTACGCTCTAGTTGAAATCTCTATTTCGATAGGTCAAGCTTAGTGCTAACTTTTTCAATTGAACGTTGGCTTTTACAGCCAGCGCTTTCTCTTAAACCAATAAACTAAGCCCGTTGATAGCGACAACATGATTGCGAGCAGGTAAAAATAGCCGTTCTCAACCTTGAGTTCAGGTATATAGTCAAAGTTCATCCCATATAGCCCTGCCAAAAAACTTAGTGGCACAAACACAGCGGTGATGACCGTTAAAACTCTCATCGTTTCATTCAGCTGATGCGCTGATATCGATAAATAACCATCGATCAAATCTCCGCAAATATCGTAGTGCATCTGAGCAAGTGTAAAAAGGCGCTGGAAACGATCATCTAAGTCGTTAATTGCATGCTCGCAAGCTGCCTTGTCGAAATATGCGTACTCATCACTTTCTTTATGTAAGCCTTCACTTATGTCCGTATGATAATTAAATGTCCGCGTCAGTTTTACCAGCCGCGACTTAAACTTTGTCAGCTCTTTCAACTGTTGGTCATTTGCATTGTTTTCGAGTTGCTCCTCAATCTCACTAAGTTGAGTATCAAAATTAAGCAACTTCTCGAGGTAAACACTCGATGCTGCTTTCATTATTTGAATAGCGACCGTCATAGGAGATATATGTTTGAGTTTACGCAAGGCTTTTTTAGATTGCTCTACCCCAACCGATTTAACCGGGTGAACAGTAACCAGAATGTTGTCTTTAACAATGAGTCCAATCGACTGATGTTGGAAAGATATATCATCTTCAATGGCACGAATTCCGCGATACAAAATAAATAAGTGCTCGTCAAAAAACTCGATTTTTGACGGGTGGCTCTTTCGCAGGGTATCTTCAATAGCAAGGTGGTCAATATTTAGCTCTGTGAGCAAACGTTTAATTATTTCATGATCTTCGGTCGTAAGATCAATCCACAGCTTTTGGCTCGTGAGTAAGTCGCCGGAAATTAGATCATCAATCGACATTGCTTCGAGCTCTTGACTCTTACCATCGTCAGAGAGCTGGATAATACTTAACATGTCATAACCCTCTATATCTCTATTATTTCTGGCACTTCAATCTCTGGAGCGTCTTCTACAGGCATTTCAAGCGCCCTAATAACATTGAGAATGTTTTCTATCTCGTTCGTATGAATGTTCTCTCGATGATGGCACGCAAAGATTTGTCTAGCAATGACCGGCGCATCGGCAACTTGATAAAGGCTTTTGTCGATATAGGGTTCAATTAAACGGTATGGTAAATAGGCACTGCCGCCAAATTCAAGCATAAATTCAAGCGCTATTCGTGAAAGCGTAGTATGAAGAATAGGTGATATATTATCTGAAAACACCTGAGTAAAACTCATTTGAAACGACAAACCCCAATCAATGGCAATATAACGTTGCTGGACTGCCTCCTCTGCTGTTGCGTCAGCATTCGTGCTAACCAAAATCAGTTCGGCGGGGGTTATGGGTATAGATACCAAGTCATTGAGTTTCGCTGGTTCATAAATAAGCGCCACATCCAATGTACGTTCCATTAGGTGCCGGGTTAAGATATCTGGATTGTGCGCTTCCGTCCTCAATGCCATTTCTGGAAAATCGCGATGAAGTCGGTGCAATGTGTCTTGCAGCACCAGGTCCCAAAGACCTGTTGTGGCACCGAGAGAAATTACGTGTTTTTGTTTCTTTCGTAGCGATACATCTTGGCGAGCTCTTTCCCATGCAATGATAATTGTTTCGGCATGATTAATAAGGCGCTCACCTGTCACCGTTAATTGTAAGTTATTCCTAAAGCGAGTAAAAAGCTTCGCACCTAATACATTTTCCAATTGTTTGATACGAGCACTGACCGCTGCTTGGGTAAGGTATAAGTTTTCAGCCGCTTTACCAAAGTGACGCGTATTCTTTACTTCCAAAAATGTACGTAATAACTCAATGTCCATGATGTCGCCTATGTTAAGGCCAGCGAGCTAACCTATTTATGCCAATAGTCCTTAAATATAGTACTAAAGAGACAATTAAGTCTAACCCTATCACCTAAAGGAGAACTATCACAAATTAAGGCCAGGTATGCATCGCGACCATCACCCTGGCAGGGCGGTTCATAAGGTATAGAGTCACACATTTTTCGTGCTAAATTTGACAACAAAAAGCATAATTCAGAGGTATTTGATATCTCGGCTTTCCCAGCCAAGTCACTTAGCGAAACATACTCGCGACCTGCTTTAAAAAGTTCACAGATAATGTCGTTCGTTTTGCGGCTTTCAATTGGAAGGGTCTCACAAATTGCGCGATACCATGCTGTTAGGTCAGGCATGCTATTTTCTCTCAGTCTAATTTCGTTCCTGATATGACTGTCAACAACACCCTTGAGGTATTGAAATGGTTCATCACTATCTAAACCCTCACAATAAGCAACTCTCTCACCCTGCTTAAAAACCTCGCCGGTACTCACTCCGTTAGTGACTCGGTTTACTAGCTTGTAGGTTCTATAAAAACTTTCTTTTATCTGACTCTTGGTTAATCTGTCAGGCATTGTTAAGACGTTCATCATAGTAGATTCCAAAACAACTGATTGATAGCACTATCCTCATTATTGTCATACTAGTTTCGTCATTCGACCACCTAATAAATTTTGTCGTCAACACAAATTCTTTTCGTTTTACGCTTTAAAAAATCAGGCCCAAAATTACGACAGATTTACACAAGCTCAACTGACAATGTTTGGAGGTATCCCAATGAAAATAGCAATCCTATCCCGTAACCCAGAGCTCTACTCTACTCGCCGACTAAAAGAAGAAGGAGAAGAGATGGGGCATACTGTTGATGTCATCGATACAATGCATTGTTATATGGATATTACCAGCGCCAAACCTTCTGTGAGATACAAAGGTAAGCCCTTACCTCTTTATGACGCTGTCATTCCACGAATAGGAGCTTCGGTTACTTTCTACGGTACTTCGGTCGTCAGACAATTTGAAATGATGGGAACTTATTGTATTAATGAATCGGTCGCGATTAGCCGGTCACGGGACAAACTTCGTTCTTTACAACTGTTATCTAGAAAAGGGATTGGTTTACCTAGAACAGGTTTCGCAAATCGGCCTGACAAGATAGATGACTTACTTAAGAATGTCGGTGGCGCACCCGTTGTCATTAAGTTATTGGAAGGCACTCAGGGCATTGGTGTTGTATTAGCGGAAACGACAAAGACAGCCGAAAGCATCATTGAGGCATTTATGGGTCTAAAAGCAAACATCCTTGTACAAGAGTACATTAAGGAGGCAAATGGTGCTGATATTCGCTGTCTTGTGGTGGGAGATAAAGTCGTTGCTGCAATGAAACGTCAGGCTGCGCCTGGTGAGTTTCGCTCAAACCTACACAGAGGGGGCTCGGCTGAAATAGTTCGCTTATCGCCAGCTGAAAGAAAAACAGCAGTCGATGCAGCAAAGACAATGGGCTTATCAATGTGCGGTGTAGATATTCTTCGAAGTGCTACCGGGCCCGTTGTCATGGAAGTGAACTCTTCCCCGGGGCTAGAAGGCATTGAAACGGCTACCGGCAAAAATGTAGCGGGGATGATTATTTCGCATATCGAAAAGAAGGCAAAACCCAACGCAACCAAAACTAAAGGGAAAGGTTAGTTATTAGTTGAGACAATGCAAATATTAGTTGAGATATTACAATGAGACAGAGCTTTTCCATAGCAGGACGTGACATCAAACCGGGTGAATCAGCATACATTGAAATGCCCACCGTTGCGCTGTATACCGACACCGAAATGTCGATGCCGGTATACGTGAAACACGGTAAAAAAGATGGCCCGGTATTGTTCGTTAGCGCTGCGATTCATGGTGATGAGTTAAATGGTACTGAGATTATTAGTCGCCTAATTCAAGGTAAACAACTTAGAGGAATGAAGGGAACGCTCATAGCAGTCCCCATTGTAAATGTTTATGGCGTCATTTCACAAAGCCGCTATCTACCTGACAGAAGAGATTTAAACAGAAGCTTCCCCGGCTCGACTAAAGGGTCGTTAGCAGGAAGAATTGCAAACCAGTTTCTGAAAGAGATCGTTTCAAAATCGGACTACGGGATTGATTTACATACAGGTGCGATTCATCGCTCAAATCTGCCACAGATACGAGCAAATTTAGATGATGAAAGAACAAATGAACTTGCAAAAGCCTTTGGCGTGCCTGTTGTACTTAATGCCGATATAAGGGATGGATCGTTGAGAGAATCTGCTGGAGAACTGGGCGTACCAGTACTTTTATATGAAGCAGGTGAAGCATTGCGATTTGATGAATTATCTATTCGTGCGGGTGTAAGAGGCATCGTTAACGTTATGCGTTCATTAGATATGCTTACCAAACGACGAAGCAAGCTTAAATATGAACCTTTTATTGCTAGGCAGTCAGGATGGGTAAGGTCAACTGACAGTGGCTTTATCCGTTATAAAAGAACGCTTGGTGAGCTCGTGGAGAAAGGCGATGCGCTGGCAGATATTCAAGACCCGTTTGGTCGAGTATTAGACACCATCACGAGTCATGCTAAGGGTATTATTATTGGTAAACAGAACATCCCATTAGCACAGGAGGGTGAAGCATTATTTCATATTGCTTATTTTTCCAAGCCAAACGAAGTGGCTGAAAATCTAGAACTAATGAATGACAATTTGGTCAGTGAATCCGAGGTATTGTTAAATGAGCCATGATAACTTTTCCAAGAATAGAAATCTAAGTGAGGAGCAAACAATTGTGGGAAGTTCCTTCGCGAAATACCTGGATGGAAAGATCTTACTAGGTGCAGTCGAGTACGCTGACCTACCTGGACTACATTTATTCAACGTTCAGGTAAGAGTTGACACCGGCGCTAACAACTCATCTTTGCACGTCGAAAATATTGAGTATGAAGAGAGGGATAATGAAACTTGGGTCAGTTTTGATTTACCAAAGGATGTCTTTCCTGACCGAAGGGCGAGTAGACGGTCAGCAAAACTCATCGACAAAAGGCTTGTTAAGACCAATAATGAGGCTAAAGAGAAGCGTTGCTTGATTGAAGCGAGTGTCTGCATTGGGAAAAGTCATTGGACGATACCTATCACCTTAACTGACCGCTCTAATATGCGATATCCTATGTTGCTGGGTCGAACCGCAATGGCAGGACGAGCGCTTGTGGACCCCGAGTCGGAGTATATCCAGAGTGAAGATAGAATGAGCGTAAACTATGAATAGCTTATGCTCGTAGACAGACAACAAGTATGAAGTTGAAGCAAAGTATTCTTGAGGTAAAAAATGTTTGATGAGCTTTTGGCCTGGTTTTCAATGTACAAAGTAAATGTGTTGCTAACGTTGGTTATCATCATTATCTACGGCTTTTTTAAATACGTACTACGACCACGAATCATCGCACATGCAGAGCACGGAAATCTAAAAGACAAATCGAAAGAAACCGCGCTCGCTGCAGTAAATGTGTTGCTGTTAATCGGAACAGTGGTAGTCACTCTATTTGTATGGGGTTTTGACTTCAAAGGACTCCTGACATTGTCTGCCAGTATTCTGGCGGTCACTGGTGTGGCGTTATTCGCCGGGTGGTCGGTACTAAGTAACATCACCTCATTTTTTATTCTTTTAGTGCAAAAGTCATTCAGGCGTGGCAACTTCGTCAGAGTGATTGATGGCGATAATTACGTCGAGGGGTATATTTCTGAAATTAACTTATTCAGCACTAAACTAATCAGTGAAGCGCGTGAAGTTATTATATATCCAAACAACTTACTTCTAACCAGACCAATGCTCGTCAATCCTAGAGATCGTTTAAAAGGGATTGGTAAATTGCAGTCTGAAGAGTACAAAGAAGACAAACAGTCTTAATTTAGAATAACCCGAGTTGCCTAGTTATTCAAACAATTACTTAGCGGGATACGAAGCGGGCAATACGACGACCAGTTGATCTATCGAAAGCGCTTAAGAAGAAAACTCAGAGATTACACCTCGAATATACCCCCTCATGCCCAAGCCGCCAAAAAAGCTGACGAGTGGCTAGTCAGCGAAGGCAAGGCGCCACGTTATGAAAATGGCGGCTGGGTCTCTTATTGTTATACCGTGAATGGGCCTGAGCCTATAGAACACCTTGTATCACCACTTGATTATGACCTGTATCTCGCCAGACAAATCGCACCTATTGTCGATGGTGTAGTCAGCTTCTTAGGCACCTCATATAACGAGATTACTAGTGACCAATTGAGCTTGTTGTAGCTGCCCAACCTTTAGGTTGAGCCTTCCACAAGTGCAACCCAGCGTCAATATTTTAAAACCTAGGGTCAAGGGATTAACGCTCCTTATCTGTACAATTCTCCTGCAGAATTTAAAAACCAATAACAATCTAATAGCTACGTTTACAAAGGAATAATAATGAACGATAGAAAGATTCCACTCGCACTTGAACATGTTTATCGCTGGGAAAAGGAAAAGGCCCAGGACATTTACCTCACGCAACCTCTTGGCAATGGACAAGTTAAAACCTATACCTGGCAACAAGCCGTATCTGAAGCCAGAAAGATGGCGAACTATTTGAAGACTCTTAATTTACCAGCCAAGAGCCACATAGCATTACTGTCAAAAAACTGCGCTCAGTGGGTCATGGCGGATTGGGCAATCTGGATGGCAGGACACGTTACCGTTCCGCTCTACCCAACCCTAAACGCCGATACCGTCAGCTATATACTTGAGCATTCCGAAGCACAAGTCCTATTCGCTGGTAAGCTTGATGATTGGGACGATATGAAAGACGGTATTCCAGAAAGCTTACCCTGTATTTCCTTTGACTTAAGCCCGGAAGAAGTGCAGCAAAAGTATACTAGCTGGGATCAGATTGTCGCAAAGAATGAAGCCTTAAGTGAAAATACAGCTCGCGAAGCAGATGAAATCGCCACGATTGTTTATACCTCTGGTAGCACCGGGAACCCCAAAGGCGTGATGCTATCTTTCCATAGCATGGCCTATGCTGCACAAGGCGCGATAGCCTCATTAAAAGTGACTGATCAAGACAGAATGCTTTCTTACCTTCCTTTGGCACACGTGATGGAGCGTTTTGTAGTCGAAATGGCCTCTATATCTGTTGGCTTTCAATTATTTTTCGCCGACAAACTCGATACCTTTGTCGCTGACTTGAACCGAGCAAACCCTACCTTGTTCCTGGCGGTTCCTCGAATTTGGACAATATTCCAGACAGGTGTCTTTGCCAAGATGCCAAAACAAAAGCTCGATCGTTTGATGAAGATTCCTTTACTGTCAGGCTATATGAAAAAACGCGTATTGAAGACGCTTGGTCTGCAGGATGTACGCTATGCTGCGAGTGGCTCTGCACCACTAAGTCAAGATACGATTGCCTGGTACCAAAAGCTTGGTCTTGAACTCCTCGAAGGCTACGGCATGTCTGAAAACTTTGGTTATTCTCATATGTCCCAGCCAGGCAGAAGTTGCCTTGGTTACGTAGGTGAACCTTTACCTGGTGTTGATTGTCGAATCAGTGAGCAAGGTGAAATTCAAATCAAGAGCCCTACCCTGATGATGGGTTACTACAAGGATGAGGCGAAAACCAAGGCTGAGTTCACTGAAGATGGCTATTTGAAAACCGGGGATCGTGGTGAAATTGATGAACTTAAACGCCTTAAGATTACCGGACGAACCAAAGAAATATTTAAAACCAGTAAAGGTAAATACGTTGCGCCAGCGCCAATAGAGAATAAGATTATTGGCCATCAAGACATTGAGATGGTTTGTGTATCGGGCGCTGAGTACCCACAACCTCACGCATTGGTAGTATTAGCCGAATCATCGGCCAAAAAAACAAGCTGTGATGACTTTAAAGCAGAGCTTGCCTCTAGCTTTCAATCTTTAATCAAGGACGTAAACTCTACACTTGACCCTCATGAGCATATCAAGTTCGTGACGATTGTCAGTGATGAGTGGAGCATCGCCAGCGGGCACCTAACACCGACGATGAAGATGAAGCGAGATGTTATTGAGTCGAGTTACAAGCCTCATTTGGATGATTGGTATGAAGCACGCCAAGCGGTTGTTTGGCATTAGGGTGCACTATCGTCATCCCGGTGTGCTCTTCAGCCGGGATCCATGATACCTAGCACGGCGCATCAAGCAAAATGGATTCCCGCTTAACACACTGCGGGAATGACGCGTCTTTAAGACTACGGGAATGGCGCGTTTTTAAGACTGCAGGATTTCAGCAACTTGACCATCCGTGAAATCCCTATCACCGTTCCG